>JAHLWH010000011.1 GCA_019058015.1 Promethearchaeota archaeon
ATAAGGAGTAATATCATGAGAACTTGGAAACATAACTCGGCCATGCCTTTTCTTATAATTCTTTGCTATTACCTTTTCATTTGGAATCATTACCTTCCAATTGTTTTCGGTTTTCCTTTTAAACCTAATGGCCATTTTTTTAGCATAACAGTATCTGCAATCATTTGAACAACCAAAATAACAATTAACGTTGGTATCAGCCCACTCTTTAGTTCCAGATGTGATTTTATGTTTGTCGCATTTACTCATAATATACCTTCTCTTGACTATCTCATTTTAGCTATATTGTATTTCCACTTAATATTATATAAATCTTGATAATATGACTAATTACAAATTTTCAACAAATGGAATTTTTTAAAATCTATTTTTTTGTTAAAAATTAAAATGTTTAAAGAAAAAAACGAATAATTTTCAGATTTCAAACGAGAAGGGTTTGACAATTAAGAAAAAAAAAGAAAAAGATCATTCAGTTAACTGATTGTTATAATTCTAATTATGATTCTAATTAATGTTCAAATTTTTTCTTATTTCTATTTTATTCTATTTAAGCTCTTTAATAAATTAAGTCCATTATTATTTAACTTTATTGATGAGCTTGATACAGAATCTACATATTTGCTTTCCTTTTTTAACCAATTAAATCCATTTTTGACCTCTTCATCTCTATAATTTGTAATCTTCCCTTTTAAATAATTGGAAGTAGTCTGCCATTTATATCTGTCTGTTCTTCTAAATATAAATAGTAAAATATCTTCGATAACAGGGGGATATTCTTTTTTAACCTTTTCTTGAGATACAATTGGAATTACTTTTTCAATTGTTTTTTTCTCAGGAATAACTTCTGGTGTATATGCACCAGATTTTTCTATTAATTCAGCACCAAACTCTATCAATTGTGGTTGAATTACTGGCGTGATTGATATTTTGGGCAATTTTCTTATAATTTCAAAAAATTCGCCTATATCTATTCCTAAACTACTTTTTAATAATATCTTAATATAAGAAGGATTTAGATTTTTTTGAAAAATTTCTTCATAAAATACCAATAAAGATAAATATGCTTGTTGAGATTTTGTTAATGGATAAACACCTCCTATTCGTTCTGGGTATTTTTCCATTAGTTCAGAAACTAAAGATTTTGAAAAATCAGTAGTGGTTACAAAATATACAAAATCTATTTTTTTTTGCTCTAATAATCTTTTAGAAGTTTCAACATGACTTCTTAAAACACTGCTCTTTTCTTCATAAATTTTTACTTGGAACTCTATTTTTTTCATTTCTCCAATTTTATATTTAGATGCTAAAGAAACTACAATATCAGGTCTAACTGTTTTATATTTCGATTTTTCTTTTATTTTTATTTGAGGATTATTTTCTACTCGATAAATACTATAAGCCGGGTCTGATCTTAATATTTCAAAAGCTTTCTGTAGAGCATTTTCTACTAATGTTGAGCGTTTACCGGAAGTCTTAATCTTTTCACTCCATAATTTCATATATAATATATCTATTTCATAGTCATCCAAAATAATGTCTTTCTTAAATGTCTTCATTATTTTAAAAGCATCAGAAATATATTCAACTTTTTTCTTTTCTTGAAATTCATCCCAATAATCATTTAAGTAGATTTTTAAATTTCGTATATTTTTCGCAGAGATCCTATAGAGATATTCAATTGCCTCTGGACTAAAAGGATATAAAGAATATTCAACTGGAAGGCTAATTGAATTTTCTTTATATAATCCATCTAAATGTTTTTTAACTATTTGCTTTATTTGAGCTAATTCTAAAAATTTTAAGGATATATTATTTGATGAAAATAGTCCTTGAAATTGATTGTAATAATCACTGTTTTTTAAAAATGATATAAATTCCATCCATGTTGAAGAAGTGCCTATAATTACCAATAGCGTTCTAGTTATCTTATTACGGAAATCCAATAGCATGTTAATAAAATTTATGAATTTTTCCTCTTTTTTAGTCCCTAATAAAGATTCTATATTATCAATACCTATGACAATTCCCACTTTTTTATTCCCGTAAAGCCACCCAATTAAAGTTGTTACTATATTAAATACCTTTGAAGCATCGGTTTTGTTTCTAATAAATTTTTCTTTTCCAATATCAATTCCACTTAATTCATTTATTGCTTTAATCGAAATATCAAAATTAGGGTTTAATACCAACCATAATTTCTCTAAGAATTGCCAATCGAAATTAAATTCTTCTTTTGATCTTAAACTTCTATAATACTTTTTAACAATATCAATGGCTTGTCTGTATTTTTCAGCGTTATCAGATAAATTGAGATATTCTTCAATATTATTCACATTTTTTATAGGATTTTCTTGCTTATAATTAATTTCAATTATTTCTAAAACTCTTTTTAGGGTGTAAAATGAGAGCTCATCAAAAAATGAACTTTTCCCTAAATTTTGCATGATCTCACTATATATATACAACATATTACAATATTCGGGATCTTCAGGAGCATCTATAAAAATAGCATCAAGTTTGTAATCTTCATACAAATCAATTAACCTATATTTTTTTTGTTTAATAGCCCTAAAAATGTGTCCATAAAGCGTAGATTTTCCACTCCCTCCAGCTCCCTCAATATAAAGAGCAATACAGCTATTATTTTCAACTACTCTTTTTATAGTCTCAACAATTATCTTAATTTCATCGATTCTACCTACAAAAATATCTGGAATACTACTTTTTGTTGTAGTTTGAAGAATAAAAGGGCTTGGATTTCTAAGTATTATTTCATCAATTCTTTTCTTATCTGGAAATAATTTTTTAGAAAATAATCCTTTTTCCATTTATATACTCCTTAAATCGTTTTAATCTAAAATTCTGATAAGCTTGAATACATTACCATAATTATCTTTTATAAAAAAATCATCGGCGCTCATTCCAGGTTCCAATTGAACTTTATTATTGTGGTTTAGTTTAAGTAAATAACCAGAAAATTCATCTAATGAAATATTGTAATCTTTTATAATTTCCTCATATAAATCTTTCAGAAGTACTTTTTGAATACCTAACATCTTTTGAGATAGCTCTTGAATCTTTTGAGTAATAATTTCTAAAAATTGATCATCATTAGGTATCCCAGACTTACCTCCTTGCATTAATTTAATTTCTCTAAAATCTTTCTCCAATTTATCCAAACGGAATTCAATTTTTTCTAGTCGTTTTGAAATACTACTTGATTCTTCAATTTTTTTAGGCTTAATTACTGTCTTTTTAGGTTTTATTGTAGGTTTTTTGCCTTTACAGCTTTCTATATGATTCTCATAATAAGTCCCTCTCCTTTTATATACTTTTCCACATTTAGGGCATTTATAATCAGGCATTTGATAATCTCCTTAATTAAGAGTTAAATTGATTTTTATCTTTTTTAAAATGCGATGGATTCTGTTAATAATTCCATTAATTCTATATTTAAATTATCAATAAAGTTCTATTTATATATTTGTCATAATAGAAAGAAGATACTCCAATTAAAATTAAAATAATTTAAATCTTCTCTATTTTCAGTTAGGTTATTTATCATTTTTTATACGTTTTTTACCACTTTAGGATTAGCAAGAAAATTTGACCTAGAAATTAATCATTCTCCTCCGAGAATTTTTAAATTAATGACATTCAACATAAGAGAGAGTGGGGAAGACCCTGATTACCCTGATTGGAAAACTGTAGTAAAAGAAGAGAATGCAGATATAATTATGTTCATAGAAACTGGATATTGGGACGATAATAGCAATGAAAAGTTAAAATGAACAAAAGAGAGAATGGGAACAAGAAGGTATTATCAATTATATGGATAATTTAACACATAGGAAAAAAGCCCTATCTCCCTAAAATTTTAAACCCTTTCACTTTTTTCTCTTAAAATACCTCAATTTAACCCTATTACACTAAAAATAACCAAGATATTTTCTAACAGAATTTTGAAGTTTATTTTTCATAATACCAAGGTTTATTAAATTTAAAAATATATTTTATATGCTTGAACAGAGATATTTCAAAGTTTCAAGTATAAAATTAAAATTTGGTGAAAGTATGTCTAATAGAAATTATGGCAATAGAAGGATGCACAAAGCCACATGTGCCGACTGCGGGAACGAGTGCGAAGTTCCATTTCAGCCTACGGAAGGCAGACCTGTTTATTGTCGAGAGTGTTATAAAAAGCATAGAAGATAATTAATTCTATTTTTTCTAAGTTTTGGTTACAACCAAAAACTTATTTTCTAACTTATCGAGTAATGATTTATTTTTTTTTATTTTTTTTATTTTTTTTTAGGCCCTAGGTCTATAAAAATAAACCTACACAAAATAATTAAAGAACCCGTTTCAAGGCTTCATACCGTTGCTTAAAATCTGGACATTTCTGCCCTGACCGAGACCGACAACGGAAGGTCGTCAGGCAAGCTATGTAGGCGAGCCCGAAAGTTCTAATCTTACATCAAATTGGCGGCGATAATGCGATGTTCCGCGCGGCGTTAAGATCCGCATCCAATTGAAATCGCGTGTGAGAAGGATGCACGCATATAAATTGTTTTCCTCGACGAGTCGCGTTTTTATTGTCCTTATAGGTAGATCTGAGAATTCTGCATTTCGAACAGATTTTCGAGGTGTCTCTTGCGTCCACAAGCACCGTCTCTATTCCTTTTCTCGCCGCGTTTTGGGACACATGCCACTGAACTTGCGAGAAAAACATGAGCACCTGGTTCCACGCTAAAAATTGCCCCACCTCGCTCCGCTTCGAATGTTTCGCCCACTTCAAGTTCTCGAACTTGATCCTCGACGCTTCGTGATATTGGGCGATCTTCACGATCTTGTGTGAGATTTGATGCACAATTTCGCTATGAACGTTATTTACCTTGTTCCACAAGTACGATAGCGTCTTCTCAGTGTGGTAAAACCGCTTGCTGGGGTACCTGTTCTCTAGGTCGTTTTTCTCTGATTGTTTTTCCCGAATTTCCTTTCTTAGGTGGATTAACTTTAACTTCGCGTTTGTGGGACGCTTCTTGGCGGAAACGCTGTGAAACTCAAATTTTCCGGTGGTGTCGTCAAATTTCATGTCGAACAGCGCCCTCTGGTCGAGGAAATATCTCGCGATTTCCCTACCAATTCTGTTATCCCACACGCTGAGGTCGGCGAAGTGCTTCAAGCCAATGTCGACTCCCATCTCGATGTCGTGTCGAGATTGTTTTGCTTGCGCGGGAGCCTCAACGCCTTTTATTTTGTAAAAGGGTTGGCACGCGATCACCTTGCGCCCCTCCATTTTCAGCGTGGGGGGTTTTAACTCGTAACCTTGCTGTAATAAACTTTTAAATTCTCTTTCTTTCTCAACTTCTCTCTTATTTTTCCCATTTGATACATACAAAACGTCTTTTTGAGTTCTTTTTAGAAAGTTCAAAATATACGATAAAGTAGTTTTATCGATCTCTAAAATCTGCTCGAAAGAGACGATTGGAATCGTAAGCTCTTTCATTTTAGGTGTCGGAACGGTATCGTAAATGTTATTCTTAATATGTTCAATCTCTATAATTGCATGTGAGGCAATATTACCCGTCAAGAACAAGTGACTTATGTGTTCCATTATTTTGTGCTTTAGTTTCTCTAGAAAATACTCTTTAAATCCCGCTTGGTCGAGGCTATTTACATATATCCCAGAGAGCGCGGGCTTAAACGCGGATTTGGTCAAGTTTCTCTTCGGATCGAGCAATTCATTGAGGTAATCCGTTAATATTATTTTTATTTTCGAAAGCACAAAATGAGCATCGTATTTGTGTGCCGAATTCAGTAATTGTTGCTGCAACGCATCTAAATAGAGCGAATCCCTCTTGTGCTGGAAATCGCTTATGTTTCGAAACGGAATCGAATTCACCAATTTCACAAACGCGAACTTTCCCTTTAGTCTTCCGGCTCTCGCACGAAGTCTCCGCTTGGCGAGCTTGGTCGTCCCGCTCTTGACGATTTTAACGAATGTACCTATAAAATATTCTGCTAAATCGTTCGGGTTTATGGGGACAATTTGCTTTTTACGTGCTTTCGTGAAACTATTCAAAATGTCATTGGAAAACGTATTTATTTGCTGTGGATTGGCTAGAAGGGAATGGGTTTCTTGCCGCAACGCCGTATCTAAAGCTCTATTCTTTGCGAGCAAATTTCTTAAATGTCTTATATGGTTCAATAAGTATTCTCGGGAAAGAAATTGCCTCTGTCCGAATGTATTCCGCGTTAAGTGAGAATTCATTACATTCAACGAGCCTTTGCTCAGCGTCCCTTTACCCAAAAAAGACGACAGCGTTGCAGGCGCATAGGTGGGGTTCGAGAGCAATTGGGTGAGGTCGTCGCAAATCGTCTTAAGGTTCTCGTTTTTAACGATCCAGTTCCGAACGGCGTGATACGGGTAGAACGCCGCGCACCGTTGCGCTCTCTCCATGAAGTTCCACTTTTTAAACGATTTCGGTGTTTTCAAATCGAACCCGAACGCGTTGCTCGGTCCGAAAAAAAAATCGTAAAACGCTCCTTTATACGCAGTCGTAGTACCGCTTCTAAATTGGTTAACGAGTGTAGGATCGATCCTTATCTGCCTTACCGCAAACTCAATAAAAATGTTTTCGAGGTTCCGGAACTTCACGAACTGGTCCCGTAAACGATTAATTACTTTTAATTCTTCTCGCTTTAATTTTTCTTTATTTAACTCTTCTTGCTTTAATTCCACCTTTACGCGTAGCGAAAACTTCCTCGCGAGGTAGTACCCTCTGCCTGGGGTAGCTAACGCAACGGCGTCATAGGATTCGGGCTCGTCTCGAAATATAGATTTCTTCTCTTCGCTCTTTTGCAAAACATTAGTTTTTCGCTGAGGTTCGGGGCGTTCTACAAATTCAAAGCTCTCGCAATCGTCAATCGGAAATTGTTCCAACGGAAAATCCTTGTCTGCGAAGCGTTGAATTTTTTTCTTTTTCTTTCCCGATTTAGACACCTATATTATTTACGTACTCAACGAAATAACACTTCTATCTTAATACAAAATCTAGCGCTTGTGATTTTTAAATGTATACTCGGTCCCAAATTTTCAATTAATTAGTACAACTTTTATGCGACCTCATCCCGTATAATTTTCCCGAGAACGATTGGATAATCCCAACCAAATCTTCCACCAATTCGGATTCGGGCGTTTTATATTCAAGCGAATTAACGCAAACGACATCGATTCCGAACTCGCTTAAATATTCTTCCAAATACTTGTACCCGAACCGCGTGAGCCTATCTTTATAGTTGATTGCCACGCTCGAAAACTTTCCCTTTTTCGCGTCTCGGACCAACCGCCACAGCCCCTTTCGGTTCGAGTTCAAGCCCGAGCCCAAATCCTTATATACTTTCACGACCTTCAGATTGTTCGATTCGCAGTATTTTTTTACCGCTTCGACCTGCCTTTCCAAATCGCCCCGTTTCTTTTGCTTGTGCGAAGAGACTCTCCCGTAAATAGCGCATTTATTTCTTTTTTCACATAATTGAGTCACACTTTCATATTGTTTTTCGCTTAAAATCCTCTTGATTTCTTGAAACGGAAACCTACGATGTCCACCAACCGTTCTTACGCAAGATGTTTTGTTCGATTTGTCCCACCTTCTTAAAATTTTTACGCACACTCCTAAAATACTCGCAGCGATTCCAATTGAATACATATTCAGAATTAGAACCAAATAAAACTATAAGTGATTACACTACGCCATTTTTTCGTAAAATAAAATCACAAGATGTCCAGATTTTTCCACATTTTCGGCAACTATTGGTTAACCCTTCAAATTTAAATATTAGAAGATTTTTATCAATACGTAGAATTAAAATTGGAGAAACAGGGATTTAATGATTAAATGTATAAAATATCACATTTTTGGGCATATGGATTATTTCTTCCGACATGAAAAAATTCCATCTTTTCATATTTCTCCCAGAATCGATATAAAGCATTACACATTTTCGATACGTGCGGGAATTTTTTTTCCATTTTTTGACTATATATAAAAGGCTTATAAGATTAACAAACTCAATATATTTGAGATCATTGTTTTATTAGCAACATGGACAAATTAAACGCAATATCACAAATGATAGAGGGATTGAAAGAGATTAAACAAGAAGAGAAAATAATAGTGCCTAATTGTGAATTCTGTGGTAAAAACATCGTGGGCAATAAGTGGAATAAGGAATATCATCATATTAATATATGTCAAGAACCAATAAAACGATTTTTTTGTTCCCGTCAATGTAAATTAAGATGGATTTTTAAAAATTTTTGATTTTATTTTGTTGATATTGCTTGATATGGATAATTTAGGAAATATGCCTATTGTTTATTTGGGTGATTTAAACTCCTTCTCTCCCGAAGATTGGGGCCTTAATAATCTTCAGAGCGGGCTTGGTTATGGTCCTTTAAGTATGATGGTTCCCCCTTATAGCAATCCTGAAACTGGAAGTGATTATAGTACTTATTCATCTGCAATTCATGATTGGACTGATGTTCATCGAACTTTGAATCCTACTGATTGGGGTGTAACTTACCCAAGCTATGATTCCCGTATTGATTTTATTTATGTTAATCAATTTTTATTTTCCAATCTTATCAAATCCACCACTGGGGATACTACCCATGCAGGTTCTGGATCATATCATCTCTCTGTTGATGTTTTCATAAACCTTAACTGAGTGTGAAGTTATTAAACAACTCCCTCTGCTATTATAATTAATTCCTCAGACCAGATCTAATTCATTATCTTACATAATATTACTTAAATAACACTCTCATATATGCCTCTATATTATAAAACTTCGCGAAAAGGTAATTTTATTTCAATTTTCCATTAAAATTTAGATTATTAACTCAATCTCACATTTCAATTAATTTGATTTAATTTTAATCAAAAACATTCCAAATGTATATAAAATTCTCTGAGTTGCATTTAGAAATAAATAAATTTTTTTTAAAAAAAAAAAAAAATCAAAAACGGGTTATTTTTTATAAGATATATTAATATTTATAAAATATGAAAGAAGGTTAATAGACAATAAGAAACTTAAATTATTCTCAAAATCTAAATTATTGCCCAATGTCCTCTTTTGTCATTTTCAAAAATTTCTTTATTGCTTCCATCCCATAGTGTTAATCGAGTCACATGCCAAAACTCAGGATGTACAGTCTTATAATGGGGACATAAAATCTCTGGAAGGCAAATTTTTTCCCCAAAGTGATTAAGAACATGGTCATATATCTCATGTATATGTATCCATGGATTTTGTAACAATAATTCGTTCAAAAAATCGAATAACTGATTGC
>JAHLWH010000135.1 GCA_019058015.1 Promethearchaeota archaeon
CTATTCCTTTTAATAATATTGCATCATAATAACATTTTTTAATCTCTGGACCGAAAGTGCCCCCTGTATTGTCATCCCCCCATTTTCCCGTTATAGGAGACTTCCCAGCAACCATATATCTCCCAGAAAATGGTGTGACTGTTCCAGTAACTAACCCGGGAAAAAATCCTAGTATTGAATCAGAACCTAAAGGATCAAATTTTATTGGAGTATTCTCATAAATTAATTTACAACCCAATCCATAACCGCCAAGATATTGCCGATAAATACTTTCAGATAAGTTTTCTTCCTTAAATGTCTCATCAGAAAGGTCGATCCATAAAATCTTACCAAAAAATCCGTTTCCCATAATTTAAATATTAAAAAATTGAAATTTATTTATATTTTTATAATAAACATAATGATATATTAGTTTTAAATTGTCTAAAATATAAGATTACTTATATACTCAAATCTATACGAAATTTAGGAAGAATAAAAAATTATTAGAGGTTAATATAATTTGGAATGTATTAATACCCAAGATGAGGAATGGGCTAAAGATTGGAAACTAATTGTTGAAATATTTGATACAATTGATCATTTTGAATCACTTTTAAAGAAATTAGATGTGAATTTCCTAAGAGAAGTCCATCAAAAAGTTTTAACTTTAAATATGAAAAAATACGCGTGGAGTTTGCAAAATTATATAATTGAAAAATATTCTAATGAAAAAATTTAATTATATCATTCTCTTAAAAAATTTCTTTTGTTCAAGAAGTATAAATTTGATTTAGGAAAATTTTTTACACCTATTCTTTTTATATAAATTAAAAGAAGATCTTTTCATAATAGCATTAACTCATTTCGAGATAAAATAGATTGGTACGTCCCCCTCCGACAGAAAAAAATATTTGCATCCGATGCAAAGGAGCAAGACTCTTATGTGGAAAAAAGACTTGTCCGATTTTAAAGAAAACATCTATTTTAAAATCTATTTTACCTTTTGAATTGGGTAAAACCTTACATAATATAGATGTATTTGGTCCCAGTCCTCCCGGCTTCTTCGTAGGAAGGTACAATTATCCGAAAGTATTTGTTGGACCTTTAGTCCCGTTTAGAGAATATGTAGAAAAATTAAATCTTAGTGATTTTCATATTCTTGATGCTCCAGAATTATGGTATGGGAAGCAATCTGACGATGTCATAAGTTATCGAAGTAGCCTAGTTCGGAGTAATTTTAAGATAAATGTTAATGTGGGGAGTAAAAAAGCCAAAACATCCCCCCCAACTCAAGTTAAAAAATTACTAGAGACTTCACAAGAGTTATCAATGGCGGCTAGACCTGTAGATACTGAAACCTACATAGAAAAATTAAATCTTAATCTTATAATGGATAACCATGCCTTGCCGATTGGACCATCTGGAACAACTAAGAAAATCAGAATTACTGAGAATGTAAAAGTCCATCCTAAAGTTGAATATTGCGTTTCGGATACGGATTTGAAAGCAAGTGAGGCAATAGGGGATTACTTATTCTTAAAGGGACGCGTTCCATTTTCAACGATTCAAAGAATATTTTCAGCTGGATTACTAGGTGAAGAAAAAAAACGTAGGTTAGTTCCAACAAGATGGTCTATAACAGCGATTGATGATATTGTATCTAAACGATTGATTAAAGAGATTAAAAAATTCCCTGAAATTAATAATTTTCAAATTTTTGAATCAACTTATCTTGATAATCACTTCAAAATTTTATTATTTCCAGGAAAATTTTTATATGAAATGAATGAAGTTTGGGCTCCAAATTCTCTATGGAATATCTCCCTTTCGGGGAAAAAAATACCTCTACAACCCCAAATTGCAAGTGATATGGAATTTTATCGTGGTAGGAAAAATTATGCAAGTAATATAACTGGTGCATATTACTCAGCACGTAAATCAATATGCGAATATCTTTATAAAATAAAAAGACAAGCAAGAGTTCTAGTATTTCGCGAAGTTTCAGCAGGATATACTGTCCCATTGGGTGTCTGGGTAATTAGAGAAACCGTTAAAAATGCAATGGATTTGGAAAAACCATTAATTATAGATAATTTCGATACAGCTCTAAAGAAAATGTCTGAAGGATTAATAGTTGATTTAAAATATTGGAAAAAATACAGTAAATTAATCAATTTTATTAAAACTCAAAAAACTATTGATAGCTTTTTTTAATCAAATGTCTCTCTTCTTAGATTCAATATAATATTATCTTCATAACACACTATTTTTTCATTTATTTATTGTCAATTTCCCTTTAGATACCTCTATTAAGCAGGTTATTTTATTCTAAATTTAAGGAATTAGATTGGCAAGCGAAGCCTTAAAAAAACAAAAAAGAATCCCTCAAGTTGAGATATTTATTTCCGAGCATTGTTATTTTTGCGGAAAAATGGAAGAAATTTTATTAGATTTACAAAAATTTTATAATTTCCGTATAAAAAAAGTGGATGTAGATAAAATTCCAACAAAAGATATTTTAAAATTGCCCACCATAAGAATAAATGGTGGAAAAGATATTATTGGGTTTATGCCTAAGGAGGATCTTAGTGCGATGTTAGTGAGACAACTATATTCTAAAATTTAAAAACACAATTTTAACTTGAATTAATTTCAAAAATTATTATTTCTTAGATTATTTATATATAGAAAATTTTTTTATATTATTCAATTTATAAAATAGCGGGAATCGCCAAGTCTGGTCAAAGGTGCTGGACTCAGAATCCAGTGGCAAAGGCCTTCGAGAGTTCAAATCTCTCTTCCCGCACTTCTCCTATAAAATTATAAAAAGAAATTTAAAATAATCCATTATGTCAACTACTGAAATCATTCCAAATATATTGAAAAAATTCGATTTTTTCTTTTTTTTAATATTTTCTAACATAAATTCATAGTTGAATATGAAATTATTTTATTGACTATATTCTATATAATATTATAATAATTGATTTGAATCATTAATTAAGAGTTAATTTAAATGTCTGACAAACAACAAAATCCACAGGAAGAAGTTAAAAAAGAGGATAATGGAATCCCTCCTATTATAAAAGAAGAAATAAAAGTATTCCAATTTAATGATGAATTAGGGGAATATGAAGAATTAGAAATTGAAGAAGATTTAGAACTGTATGAATTGCTTAATCCAGAGTTTATATTATTATTTATAGACCCAGATCATTTCCGAGTTTGGATTTGGCAAGGAACTGAAACGACAACCAGAATGAAATTTATTTCAGCAAAAACTGCTCCAAGTTTAAGAGATCAGCATGGATTATCGTACAAAATAACATCCGTTGATGAGGGTGATGAAGTTAAAGCCTTTAAAATATTTATTGGTTTAGAAAAGGAGGAGGATTTTGAAGCTGAGGAATTGGGCCCTGCTTATGAAGGGAAAAAAGAAGATCTTGAATTACTTGAAGAATTATCTAATGAGAAGATAATTTTATTATTAGAAAAATCAGGACTTCCACAGGGCTATGAAAGAGATTTAGTAATTGTTAAAAATAAGCTTTATGCCTATAGAGAGTATGACAGGGACTATTTAGGTTCTACAATAAAAGAGAAGAAGTTATTTCCTTTAAAAGAAGCAGTTCCAGATGGTCCTTATTTAGCTGAAGATTATATCCCTCGCTTTTTATTTAGTTTTAATTCTGTTGTGCTGACTGAACTCTTAAAAAAAAAACCTAATGTTGATAATACTCATATATCAACAATAAATGAAGTAAATCAATAAATTATAGAGTCTTTAACAGAAATATGAGCTATAGAAGGCGAAAAGCAAGAATTATTCGGAAAAGAGAAAAAAAAAGGCAATGGTTAAGTTTTTTCATTATAATGATTTTTTTTATCGCTATTATTGTAGCGATATTTATTGCTGTTCTTTCAATTCCAAGTTAATATTACGTAAATTAACTAACTTTTTCGTGTTGTTGACAATTTTAAGTTAATTTAAAAATTATCTTAACAAACTATAATTTATTTAATTTAGATAAATTCTTTTTGATATATTCTGTTAAATTTCGGTTAGAAGCAATAATCGAGCATTTCGATTTAATTTTTAGTGGTAATTCCAGCGGTAATCCCTCATTTGAAAAAATTATTCCGCCTGCTTCTTGAACAATTAGAATACCTGCAGCGCAATCTAATATTCTTAGAGTTCCTCTTATATCTATAAATAAATCAAGTGCTCCCTCTGCAACTTGGCATAATTCTAAGGCGACAGATCCCATCGTACGAACTTTATACACTTCGTCGATAATGGGTTTATACCTCTGTACAACCCTCGAAAATGGCTCGGAGGCATTTAATGCCATTCCAATTACTGCTCTATCTATATCATCAAGTTTAGAAACAGAGATCGGTTTATTATTGAGATAAGCTCCATTTCCTTTAATCGCCCAGTAGATATCTTTGGTGTATAAATTAAGGATTACTCCTTCGGTTATATTTCGAGAGTTTGGCCCATTTGCATGTGCCACCGAAATACAACAAAATGGGATACCACGATTTGCATTTAAAGATCCATCAATTGGGTCCATAATAATATAATCCATACACTTATCATAGTTCTTTTTATCTCCAAGATATTTTTCACCAATTTCTTCACTTACTAAATGAAAATCTATATTTTGTTTTTTAATCATCTCTATTAAGGCTCGCTCTGCAATTGAATCTATCTTAGTGGTAACATCACCACCCGCCCCCTTTTCATCAGAAATTTCTGCCCCTTCCAGTGTTCCTAAAAAAGGATGTACTTTATCATATGCGACTTTTACTGCTTTTTTTAGAATATCAATCCATTCAATAGACATGATTTTTCTCTCAATTAAATCATTATAATAAAAAAATTTACTCATTTTTCAAAATAAAATTTCAATAAAAAATTAAAAAATGATTCCCAATATGTCGAAAAATAAATTTCTTATATCCCAATATAATTTTACATCAATTCTATTTCCACTAAAACGGTCTCGGGAATCTGAATCTTCATAATTAAGTGCATTGAACGCTCCCCTGCGATGATATCTATTAATCTCTTATGGAGTCTCATTTCGTATTTCGCCCAAGTACTTGTACCCTCACCGCAAGGACTCTTCCGAACAGGGACAACGAGTCTTTTAGTAGGTAAAGGAATTGGACCATACTTTTTTATACCAGTTTGCTTACAGACTTCCTCTATTTGTCGACAAACATTTTTTATATCATCCAAGTCATTAGAAGATAAACGTATCCTTGCTTTTTGCGAGTTTTTCTCACCGGTGTTGTATAGACTTTTTTTAGATTTGTAAATATTTTAATAATTATTTTTAATTAAATTTTATCTTTCTTCATGCATCTTACTTTTACAACATTTAAGAAATTGGAATATTTGATTCATTCTAACTTAAATTAATTTTGATTTCTCTTCTAAAAACAATTTGAACTTAAATAAATTAAAATTATTAATAAATATAGATAAAGAGAATAAGAAAAACAGAGAAAATTGCTTTTTTGGCGTAATAAATAGATATTTTCTTGAAGCAATAAAAATATTTCTACAATACTTAAAAAACGTAAGTTTCAAGTTTAAGATTTGGAAGAATTTCCCTTAATCTTTTTTCAGTTGTGTGGAATATCATCTTTTTATTCAGCGACAAAGCAATAGTATAACAATCATTATAAGATAATTCTGCAGGATATTGACATTTTAATAATCCAGCTTTAAAAATAAGTGACTGATTTAAATTCACAATTTTTACAGGATATGTATTAAGAAATGTAGCAATAGTTGTTTCTGCATTTGCTTTTCCCTTTAATTTACATATATGATAAAAAGCTTCCACAATTATGGATGAAAGAGCATATGCTTCAATTTTTCCAGTCTTAACAGAATTCATTAATTGTAAAATTTTCTTAGGGGGAATTTTAGAATATAGCAGAGTTATGATTCCTGTATCTAAACATACCTTCCCTTTCATTTATTGTTCCCTTTCCAATTCTTCCTTTCGAGATTTTTCCATCTCATTTTTCATTTCTTCTTTACTATAAGAATTTTTTCTTATAATCTCAGGATCTTTTATAGGAATAATTTTAAGAGTGCCCTCGTTTTCAACTATAAGAACTTTATCTCCATCTTTTAAATTATAACTTTTCCTAAATGTTGCTGGAATTGTAATCATACCGCGATTGGTAATTGTAACCTCTTTTTCATTAACTAATTTTTCAAACTCCATTTTTTTCACTGATTAATAAAAAGAAATACTAAGTATAAATAAATTTTGCCTAGTAAATATTTAATATAACAAGTATGGTATTAGGTAATTGAATTTTTTAAAATCTTAAAAGAAATTGATTTCCTAAATGAACATTATTTAAATATTTTTGGGCGATTTCTAAACATTCGAATGCTTGCTCTTTTGGGGTTATGGGTAAATCTCTCATCATATAATCCGGATGAAATACTAATAAACTATAGGGAATCTCTTTATTTATCGATGCTATAAATTCTGCAATTTTTTCCACTTCCTCGACCGTCGTATAACCTGGTACTAATAATGTGCATCCGCTCATTTCTGGAACATTTAGACGAGTTCCAAAGTATTTTTCTGCCAAGAATTTGAAATTTTCATAAGTACGTTTATTTGAAATACCGCATAGAGCAAGATTCAAAATTTCATGGTAACTTTTTAAGTCAAATTTAATATTTCCACCACTTTTAAGTGCGATTTGCACGCATTTCTCAACCTGTTTTTTATTTCCACTACCATTCCATTCCCAGCATATACGCATTTTTCTTTTAGGATCTGTTTGTTGCAATTTTTCTAAAATTTTTTCTGAGGCAGCAATTGTAAATAGAAATTGGCATTCTGGAGTCCCTCCAAAGTAGCATACACATGTAATTTTTTTATTTTTAATGAATTCATTCACATAATCATCAATTCTTTTAATGTTGTTTTTAGAAAAGTGTTTATGAGACGCATTTTGACAAAATAAGCAATCGAAAGAGCATCCATACATAAACGCAGCATAACTATATGTTCCAATCTCTGGACCAGGAAAATTTGAATATTTCGGATAACCATAAGCCGTTCCCGCAGGACAAAACCATGCATTACAACAATTGGTTGGATTCATATCTAAATATCCATGCATATATGATAAGGCTCTTGAAGGCATAGGAATCTCTTTAGATTTATCTATATTAATCATTCTTAAACCACAATAACTAATATCTCCTAACTCTAGAGAACATTCATTTATGCATAAATTACAAGAAAATCTTTTTTTTGAATCTTCAATATTTGGGGCTATTTCAGGTAAGCCCTCTGTTTTTCTAATTTGTTTATGTATATGTAATACATGCTCCTTTACCTTTTTTCTCTCTTTATTTAAAATACAATCTCTGCATATTTGTAATACCTCTGATATCATCGTACCCGTTTTTCCACAAAATTTACATGTTCCCAAAAGATTCTTACTCCATTTATTATTAATTAATTTTCCTCTTTTTTTAAAATTAAAAAATTCTGTTCTTTACGTAAACCTGGATTGTCTTGAACTAAAAAGCCATTAAAACCTGCTGATTTGAAATATCTCATAAGTAATTTAGTATCAACTTCTGTTTCGGGATAAAATTCTAAAATTACTCTTCCATTATTATTTAAAACTTCTTTAAAAATTTTAACAGTTTGCTGTAAAATCTTATTTTTTTCATTATTATCTAAAATATCTTCATAAATAAAGTTAAATGAAGAGACAGAAATAATATGGTCAATTTTATTTTCTCTTATCGGTAAATTCCGAATATCAGCCAAAATCAAATTTGAAGTTTCAATGTTTTTTTTCCGAAATAGATCTATCATATCTGGTAGAATATCAATACTAATAACATTAAATCCCTCTTCAAGTATGATTTCTGTCGTAAAACCAGTTCCACAGCCTAAATCTAATAATAATAGCTCATCATTATTAAAATCTGAAAAATCACCTAATTTAGAATCAAATAATAAATCTAAACATCTAGCTGAAGTTGTTTTTTGATTTCGCTCCATCCATTTAGATGAGTTATATTCTATTGCTTGATCTTCGATATATGAGTCTGGAAATTTAGGGCGCTCTTTTTTTACCATATGTGTTATCTATATAAAGAAAGCATATAAAAATATTAATTTATTTCTATCTTCTCTTACAATTTATCCATTATCTTCTTTTTTTTAATAAATATTATATTTCTTCAAAATTTACCTTTCATCTTTCAATTATTGGAAATAACTAATGATATTAAAAACGGTTTGGGGAAAATTTCATCCAATTTTGCACTTATGAATGAAAATCGCTAAAAAAAATTAAATTATCTTCTTTTATACAATCCAATAAGTTCTGCTGACTCAATAGTATGTTTTTTTACATGTTCTATAAAATGTTTTTTATTATCTCGTTCAAATTTTTCCACGTCAAGAGCATATACTCTGAAAAAATATCTATGTGTTCCGCTTGGAGGGCAAGGGCCACCATAAGATGTTTTTCTAAAATCATTTGTGACTTCAACTCCTGGAACTGGACCGCCTTGTGGTATTTCATTTACATCAGCAGGAATATTTTGAATATACCAGTGTATCCAATCTCCTATTGGCGCATCAGGATCATTACAAGAAATTGCAAAACTTTTAGTATCATCAGGAACATCATCCCACTTTAAATGGGGTGAAATATCCTCTCCATCACAAGTAAATTTACTATCCATCATTTCATTGTGTTTAAAATCATTACTTATAAGTTTCATAAAATAAATCTAGGTTTATTTTGTATTTAATAATTCTTACAGTTCAATGAAAAAAAAGAAACTGAAAAAAAAAAGGGGATCAAAAAAATTAAAGAAAAGCGATGAAAAGAAACCACCAAACTAATAAGAACAAAATTAGAAGACAGAGAGTCTTTCTTATCATATGAACAATATGAGTTCGAGGTTTTCGCCCCTCTCGATCTAATAATTTTGGAAAAAGGCTATGATCGTGAGGTTCTTTTTGATACCAATAAGCGGTAGAGGACCAGTCATCACTACGGTGGTTATCATGCCCATGTTCTATAGTTACCTTAATTTCCTTGTTGAAATAGACGGGATCTTCTATATGATAACGATAATAAGAGATTTTACCCCACCAATTAAATCCTCCAGGCATAATTGTTCCATGATAGGGAGCGGATTGTTGCTCTCTGGGGCAGAAAGCTTGGTTTACATAATCCTCTGTTCCGGTTCCATATAGTGTTGGTTTTCCTTTTTTAATATCATCATCTATGAAGATCATATCATCTCCTTCACCCGGCCAGTTTATAAAATTTGGCATAAACGTAATGTTATCAATATCTAGATGACAGCCACAATAATGCCCCTTTCCTTTAGCCTCAAGGATCATATAATTTTCTTTAAGTGGGTTTAGATTTTTTCCACCAAATACATTAAATTTGGTAGGGTTTAAACGTGAATACTTTTCTCCTGTTTCTCTATCTCTCCATGTCCCATCCGTTGGATTTTGCCGTCTCCATTGAGCATGAAATCGACCATATTCATCTTCATTTTCAAATCCGTTCTCATAAATTTCATAATCTATGTAATAATATATTCGAAAAGTTTTAGGATTATCGTTTTCGAGAGTAATTCTAAACCCTTTTGAAAAAGGCATTGGCCACCAGCAATTAAACCCTTTTCCTCCTTGAGGTGACATTTGAAGTGGTAATGATACAAAATTCTTTTTTTTACCATGACCCAAACCAAAAAAATCACCAATTGGAACTTCTACACTGGGCTCATCATCTGGTTCTCCATCCCAATACATTCTTACTATTGCATTCCTAAGATAATATTTTACAAACAGACATGCGGTTGTACACCAAATATGCTTAATACATCCCGCCCCTTGAAATTCAGCTATAGTATAGATTTCTCCAGGTTTTATATCTACCCAATCTTTATTACCACCAGTTCGATCATAACTAGATATTCGAGCTCTTTTAATTGAATCTGGTCGGAGTTTTGCAATATCATTTAAACTAGATTTTCCCAAATTCATAATTATAAATCAACACTTAATTTTAAAAACATTTTTTACATTTAAATATTTAATCTCTTGGATTATTGAATATAATTATATATTTCTAAATGTTTAAATAATTTTAGAACATTATCCAATTCAATAATGTCTAAAAAGCAAACAGTTATTTTGGTTTTTATTGGCATTTTGATACTATTAAATTCATTTCTATTAGCTACAGCTTTTATTCTATTCCCAGAAAACTGGGGTTTTACTCGCTATATAATTTTTATACATCCAGATGAAGAGGAGAATAATAATGGGTATTTCATAATTATTGATGAACTTATGCCTAAAACCCAATTATTTGACATCGATTGGGTTTTGCACGGGAGAGGTAATCTTACTGTTAGCGAAAATTTTCAAACTCTGAGTTATTCCACTCAAAGTTATATTTCAAATGATATAATCTCATTAAATGCTTCATTTTTAAGTCCTATTCAGAAACTCACTGATCATGAAGGAATGTTTTTTCCGATTCAAAATTATGAAGGAGAAGATAAGAACCAAATATATATTAAAGCTAAATATTCGGGTATGACTAACCCACTAATGGGAACTGTTTTATATCCTAATAATGAATCAGATTCATCTACTTCTGTTCCGTTTATATCTACTGTAGATACTAATACTATTGGCCAAATTGGTTTATCTGATTTGATATACTATCAAGACCAAGGAATTACAAGAACTTTTTCCAATCCTAATGATATAAAATCGGATGCTAAAATATTTTTCATTCATAAAAACGAACTTGATCTAATTAACTATTTTTTTGTCCAAGATTCTTCGAAATTGTCATTTGAAAATAAAAATTATTTTGAAAGCTCTGAACCTGTTATCAATCTTTTGATCAATTATGAGAATTGCCCAAATGAAATTACAGGTATTATCAATATTGATCTTCACCGCTCATTAATTGAAGAGGAATTGGAAGAACCCGAACAAATTTCAATTTATGTCCCTTTTGAGGTATCAAGCTTAATAATTGATGGAGTTAATACTTCATTTGTATCAGAAAGTTCATTAATAAAATTTGACCTTAAGGATAGTTGCTCCTTCATAATAAGTAAAGATACATTAAGCGAAGATGTAGAATACATAGAAAAAAATCCTCTAAAAATCTCAGAAAGTTATGATTCTTTCCCAGATGATACGATATGGCAATTTAATTCTTCGAAAATAATTGAATTGGAACATTTAGATCATCCCTATCTTCTATTTAATGCAATAGAATTAGAGAGTCTAAAAGAAAAAATTTTTAATTCTAAAAACCCTTGGAATTCTTCATATTCTTTATACGCATCCGATGTAGAAACACTAGTCAATACTGATATAAATATATGGGATGAAGATCAAAGAATTGATCCTATAAGAAAACTATCTTTAAAGTTTGCAATTCAGGGTGGTCAAAATTATTTAAAAAAAATAAAAGAGATTTTATTAGATATGGGTAACATAGAAAACAATTATACAATGGATCTCAAGCGATCATATGCTGTTCAAGCATATGCAATAGCTTATGATATTATCTATAAAAATATATCTGCATCTGAGAGAGTTCAAATTGAAGATCTTTTAGAAAATCATGCTCAACCATTATCTAATATGGATTTATACCCAGAAAATAATCATTGTGTTGTTAATGCAGGTGGTTTGGGATTAGCGGGGCTAATCTTAAAAAATAATGAATTTATTGATATAGCAACAGAAGCCATTTTAACATATTTATATGAAAAAAATAGACCGGATGGTGGTTCTTATGAAGGTCAAAGTTATCTCGCATTTGCTTATCTTAACTCAATTGAATTTATGTATGCTCTAAATAGATTAAATGCATATAATTTCTTTAATAATTCGCGATTTCAAAACAGCTTGGATTTTATGGCTCATTGCCTAAATCCACTTGCAACAACTCCTCTATATGAAGATGCTACTACTTCAGGATATGCCAACGAAGTTTTATTGATTTCAGCATCTCAAATTTCTAATCTACATCGCGCTAAAGAATATCAATGGCTATGGGAACATAGAAAAAACAATACTGACTTAGTGGGATTAAATGAATATAATTATTTATTAAGATCTTTTCCAAATTTTCGAAGTATAGTTTGTTATGATGTTAATGAGAAAATTGAACCAATAAAACCAGAGTATGCAAGTGATGTTTATAAAGATTCTAATATGGCTTTCTTGCGTTCAGGTTATTCAACTGATTCCATTTTTTTATCATTTACATGTAAAAATTATATACAAAGTCATCCCCATTATGATGAAAACTCCTTTGAGTTGTGGGCCTATGGCGCATGGTTAGCAATAAATCCTGGATATCCTGGATGGGGTAATGAAGGTCATGATTATACAATTAGTACTGAGGCATCAAATACCCTAATAATAAATAATAAAGGACAATTAAATAGAATGGCCAGTGGGTTTAAATCTGCTATTACTTCCCCATATTTTGATATGATTCAAGCAGATGCAACTCGTGCTTATAATTCCCCTGGTTCAATGGCTGAATCAATTCAGGTTTATCTATTAATAATATTAATTTTTTCATTTCTTGGAATTAGTACTATTTTAATTTTAAATGCAAAAATTTCAATTCGAAAAAGACTTGAAAGAGGTGATGAGCATCCGGAGCTATTTGAATTACAAAATATCTCTATTATTAAAGATAGAGTTTTGAAATCTAATAAATACACTTTAGTAAATTTTCTTGAGGATATTTTCATGGCTCCAAAGGCTGTCCAAAAAAGAATTTTCTTCAGAGAACAAAAATCTAATCTCAGAATTTTAAATCTGATTATAAGTGGAGTGATTACTTTTTTTATGTTTTTATATCTTCTCTACATTGCAAGCAAAATTAATTTTCATTTACTTTATTATGAAGAGCAATATGATTTTTTCTTGAAATTTATTCCACTTGCAGAATTAATTCTTATTCCATTAATTTTAATTTTAACTTTTATTGCATACTATGCATTTATTAGACTTTTCGCTAAAATTTGTAATTATATATGCTCTAATTGTGATCCACAATTTCCAGACTATCGAAGACAACTTAAAAATACGATTTCAGTTAGTTTAGCTTGGCAATTATTAATCTTAGGAGTAGCATCAATTTATATTTGGTTTACTATTATGTGGGGTATTGGATTCTTTATCCATGATTTATTTCAGAGTATTGAAGGAATTAATGAAGTCGTCTATCATCTATTTAAATTAATAAGTCAAGCAATATTGGTATTGGGAATAATAGTTGCATTTGAAATGTTATTTTTTACAATAACAGTACAATCGATAGGTTATTCCATCTCAATAATGTCTGAGGCTAGAATTAAACAAAGAGATGGAGCAAAAATTACTATAGCAACTATTTTAATTATTCTATGCATAATTTTTATGATCATTTTAATTATATTTTTATCATTTACTTATTTTACTTCAATATTAGGTATTGAAGAATTAACCGGAGGCTAAAGAAAAAATATTATAATTAAAAGTTTATAACTAAAGTTTTAAAGATTTATACTTAATAGTCAGAGTATTTTCATATTAGATTTTTCCTGCCTTAGCTTTTCTAAATCGAATTGTATTTTCCTTTTATTCAAATAAATCTTAATTATAAATATTATAGACAGTATTAAAAAAACACTCCAAAAAATGAACGCTGGAATATATCTTAAAAGCTCCCTATAATCGGTTATTATTAATGTATAAATTAAGCTAAATAACGATATTATTGAACAAGTAATACTGCAAATTCCATCAAGTAAATCATCTTTTTCATACATTATTCATCTTACTGTAATTTAAAAATTTTTTTTAGAAAAAATAAATCAAAAACCATTTAAAATTTTATTTCTTTATTTGAAATCATTTTTAATTAAATAGAAAAAATTTAATTATGGTAATTAGATGTTTAATGAAAAATTAATTAATATAGACAGACTACTTAATTTTCCTAAAATGTTTTGTCTTTAACGATTATTTTTTTTTTTATAATATACAATATATAAAATAATTAGAGAAACTCCAAAAATAATTGAAATTATTACCCAAAAATAAATTTCAATAATATTATCATTCAAAATAGCGTCTATAGTTTTATAGATGGGGAATATTAAAAATAAAGTTAATAATAGAATTCTTTTCTCAAACTTACTTCTATAACTCATTTTATAATATAATAATAACTCTTTAAATTTATTATAATTTAATATAAAAATATAAAATTTTAAATAATCAAACTTTATTTAGATTTAATTAAATTTCAGATTAAAAAGTGCAAAATAATATGTCGGAAGAAAAAATATTAAGAATCGGAATTTTGAAGAATGGGACGATAGGCTCATCACTTCTTCTTGCATTTTTAATGGACGAAAGAGCTGAAGGTACTAAAATTGATGTTAGAGAAGTAACATCTGGAGCTAAAATGCATCCCCCTGAACACTGTATAGAAACTATGAAAAAATTGCTTGAATTTGAACCTGAATTAATTATAATGTCAAGTCCAAATGCTGCTCTCAAGGGCCCACAAGCCGCACGAGAATTAGCAAAGGGAATTCCTACAATTATTATTTCAGATGCCCCGGCAAAGAAAGCAATAGATGAAATTAAAGAAAAAAATATGGGATATATTTTAATAAATTGTGATAGTATGATTGGAGCCCGCAGGCCATTTTTAGATCCAATCGAAATGAGTGCTTTTAATGCAGATCTTTTAAAGGTATTAGCTATAACAGGAGTTTTAACAATAATTACAAAAGAACTTAATAAAGTAATCATGGACATGTTAGAGGGAAGGTACCCAACATTACCTCAAATGATAATAGATAACGCAATGGCTACAGAGGCAGCCGAGTTTTCAAATCCATATGCTAAAGCAAAAGCTATAGCAGCCTTCGAATTAGCAAGTCAAGTTTCTAGATTAACAGGTAGGGCATGTTTTGTATTAAAAGAAAGAACAGAATATATGCCTTTATTAGCTGCCGCCCATGAAATGATGAGGACTGCTGCACAACTTTGTGATGAAGTGAGAGAAATAGAAAAATCAAATGACTCTGTAGTAAGAATTCCGCATAATGCCAAGCAATACCTGATGAAGAAGGTTAAATTATTGGAAAAAGAAATCCAACTTGAATAATTCATAACTACATATCTCTCTTCAAAAATCCCCAAAATTTTTGATATAAGATTAAACTAATGCTTTTTTAAAGTCCAGTAAATAAAGAACTTTTTTTTTACTTTTTTTATTCCATAAACAAAATAAAATAAAAATAAAAATAAAAAATACATAATATTAAGTTTTTATAACATCTAGTGTTATTATATTATTAATAAAATTATGTCGTTCTTTTATGACTGCGCCCAACAGCCCTATTACTACTAAAAAGAATATATGTTTTTTATGTAAAAAAAAATTTAGCCTGGATATGCTATATTACTGTTTTTGTGATATTGTTATATGTCAAGATTGTATATCCAAGCATTGCCAAAAAGAAGATTATTGGGTTTGTCCAAACTGTCAAATGGAATTAAAAATAGCGGATTCAAAGTTAATTCGTACAGATTGAAATTCAAATTAAAAAAGTTAATATATTTTTTCTAAAAACACATAAAAGAATAAGGCTATGATGAGATTTAGATAAATAAGACATATTAATTTTGAATGATTGAATCTGAGGAAGTCTGAGCCAATGTCTGAAACTTTGAAAAATGATCTTTTTGAAAAAATGGGGAACAAAGTTCCCGGAGCTTTTACAACATTGGCAATGGGCTTTGGAATATACCTTTTAATTTCGATTACTCTCTTAATTATTATTTTTTTATTGGTATTTATTGGAAATTTTTTTATTCTTGGATTAAATTTATTAACTTTTAAATTTACTGCAGTTCTTTTAATTTGTCTGATATTTTCTACTATACCAATCGGGGGGATTTACATTACATTAACTATTTTAATAAAAAATGTTCCAGAATTAATACTTGCTATGTCTATTGAAATAAATATTTGGATTTGGATAATATATATTATCTGTTTCATTATTGGTATGGGAGTCTATTTATTCAATACAATCTCTCAATTTTATGTAATTTTTATTGTAGATTATCCAACACCTCAATTAAAGAGAAAAAATCAAATATCTTCAATTTTAATATTAATTTCTTCAGCTATAATTGGAGTTATAATAGGAATCAATTTCGATATGATCTTTTTATCCATTGCCACATTTATATTTAACATATAAAAAAAATTGGGGAATTACATGAACGTCTGGATTGTTGACAGTGAATCAGGAGTTACAATTTTATATAAAGATTCCCTTGGATTAGAAATTGATGAGGATTTAGTATCAAGCCTTCTAACAGCATTAAATTTATTTTCTAAACACGAGCTTGATCAGTCTGGGATTGAATCTATTGATATGAGTGGCCTTAAATGGGTATATAGTCATGCTCCAGAATTTACTCTGTTATTTATTGCAGCAGATAAGAAAGAAACTCATGCTGAAATTCTTAGATCTCGATTAATTGTAATTAAGAAAGATTTTCTTTCTCATTATGCTAAAACATCATCCGAATGGAAAGAAAAATGGAAAGGTTTAGTCAAACCATTTAAATCTTATGGAGATCAAATCGATGAGTTTATGGTTCAATGGAAAGAAACCGAAAAAATCGAATCTTATGGAATTTTATTTGACTCACTGGGAGTATTTCAGCAGATTTTGAATATTTGTGCTACTGTAATTGAGAAATATATCTCTGGATTTAGAAAAGAGCGTATTTATAGAAATATCGAGAATTTCTATTCTAGATTTATAGAAGCAATTCAATCAGATAAAGATAAGGAACTATCTAAGATCAAGTTTTCAAAAGAGCATGATTGGAATATTTTAAATATTAACGTGAGTATTGCAGATCCGCAAACAATACCAAGAGTATTTCTTGATATTGTGAAAATGATGAAAAATTTTATATTTTATGAACTCGGAAATGAGAAAGCTTTAGATGCCTTTAGCGAAGAGCTATATCCTTATCTCTTAAATAATTGGAATCAATTACAGCAATTAAACCTTGAAAAACCTTTATTCAGTATTTTCTTAAACTATACTTAAAAGACAAATATAAAATGTAAAACAAATTAATTAATTTTTACTATATCTTTTCTGTAAGATAACTATCAATCTCAGCTGCAGCTCTCTTTCCTGCTCCCATTGCTGAAATAACTGTCGCACTACCAGTCACAATATCTCCACCCGCATAAATACCTTCCAGATTTGTCTTTCCATGTTCACCGGTTTCAATATACCCCCACTTATTAAGTTTTAACTCAGGGATTGAATTTGTAAGAATAGGATTTGCTTTTGTCCCAATTGCTATAATTATCGTATCTGTATCTATTTTATATTCTGAATCTTCAATTGGAATAGGGCGTCGTCGCCCAGAATCATCAGGTTCTCCTAATCTCATTTTAATAACCTCCATTTGCTTAACCTTTTCATTTTGATCTCCAATAAAGCTCACTGGATTGGTTAAAAATTGAAATTCAATTCCTTCTTCAATCGCATGATGATATTCTGCTCTCCTTGCAGGCATTTCTTTTTCAGATCTCCTATACACAACAATTACTCTTTCAGCACCTAATCTCAATGCAACTCTTGCTGAATCCATAGCTACATTTCCCCCCCCGAGAACTGTTACAATTTTTCCTATTTTAATAGGTGTATCATATTCTGGAAATTTATAGGCTTTCATTAAATTTGCTCTTGTAAGAAATTCATTTGCCGTTAAAACGCCATTTAAACCTAAACCGTTTACTTTAATGAATGTAGGTAATCCTGCACCTACTCCAATAAAGAAAGCCTTGAACCCCATAGATTTTAAATCTTCTATAGTTAATATCTTTCCAACTATCTTATTATATTCAATTTTGCCTCCTAATGTTTTTAATGTTTCGATTTCTTCTCTAACTATTTCTTTTGGTAATCTAAATTCTGGTATACCATAAACTAGCACACCTCCTCCCGTATGAAATGCTTCAAAAATTGTTACATCATATCCTCTCATTAAAAGCTCCCCGGCGCAAGTTAAACCTGCAGGACCTGCGCCAATGATTGCTACTTTAATATTTCTTGGAGCTTGACAATCAGGACATGCTTTAAGTTCATTTGCTCGGTCCCAATCAGCAATAAATCGTTCTAAGTTACCAATTGCAATTGGTTTTGAAACAGAACCTAATAAACATGTTTGTTCGCATTGTATTTCTTGAGGACACACTCTCCCACATATTGCCGGTAATAAATTATATGTTTTTACATTATTGATGGCATCAGAAAATTTCTCTTGTCTTAAAAATCTTATAAATTTTGGAATATCAACATTAACGGGACAACCCTCAATACATAAAGGATTTCCGCATTGTAAACATCTTTGAGTCTCTAATTTTACCATCTCTGGGGTATATCCCTTTGGGACCTCCTGGAAGTTGTTTTTTCTTACATTTGGGTCTTGTTCAATTATTTTTTGTCTCGGAATTTCTTTATACATTTTTAATTTGGATTTAGCAATTTTACTTAAAGTTATAAAACTTTTACTGTCCTCTTCAATTTTTTTCTGTTCGATTAATTTCAGATTAAAAGCTTGCTGAAATAAATCCACTCCTTTACTTGTTCTTGTAATAATTGTAGACCAACCCGGTTCAGATCCAATTGAGCCAACAGAAAGATCAGAAAGCTCAGAAGTTAAATCATCACATAAAAAACATCCAAATCGACCATATTTTTTTATCTTTTTTATCGGAATATCAAAGAAATCCTTATTTTTTTTATAAATAATAAACCGTCCTTTGTTGATATCCATTTTTTTAATTTCTTCAGGAATTATTAACCTTCTAGTAAGAAATTCATTCTTTAAAATATCAAGTATCTTTTCATAATCAAATGATTCCATACAAAATAATCCTATTTTTAGCGCAATATTATTATAAAAGGGTTCATTAAGTGGATAAACCGAAACTTTTCTGAGAGCCTCCAAAACACAAGGAGTTCCTACAACTGCAATTTTCTTGAATTTTTTTGAATTTTGTAAAATTTTTAATGCGTGAGCATTACTATATCTTGTCCCCGCACTTTTTAATAAATCTTCTTCATTTTCAATCAAAAGGGGTAATGGCTCATGTGGTTTTTCTGACACACCAACTACTAAAGCGGCATCAATTATTTTCTGTTTAAACGCGGTTTTTAGTAATGTTGTCACAATACCCCCATCTTGTGCAACTCCTTTAATGAGATTATCTTTTGTTTGTGCTGAATAGATTTCCCTATAGTTATTAAATTCTTTCAAGTATTTTATATCAGTATCGAGTTTTTCTTGATCTGACTTTAATTCTTTGGGAAAAAATGAGCGATGGCAACAAGCGTAGCATAAACCACAATTGATGCATAAGTCATCATCAATAATTAAAGTGTCATTTAAGAAATTTATTGCATTAGTCGGACAAATCGAAACACATAACCCACAACCACTACAAATTTTTTTATCCCTTATTATTGAAACATTTGGAAATAATCCTTCCTTCTCATTTTTTTCTTCGATACTTTGATAAAATTCAGATATCTCTCCAATAAACTCCAATAATCCTAATTCCTTTAAATATTCGATATCATAAATTAATCTTTCTTCGGAAATTTTTAATTCTTCTTTTAATTTTTGGATATCAATTCTTCCCAATTCCTTTATTCTTTTCAAAACTTTCTCTCTTTCATTTTCAGCTTGCATCAGAGAATTAATAAATTCTTCAAACTCAACCTCATTATATTTCTTAGAATCGAGAATTTTCTGTTTATTATCGATTAAAACTTCAATTAAAGGTGATACTTTTTCCATTTTAACCATTCTCCTTAAAAAATTTTTTTAATGCTTTACATTCACGATCATATAATTCTAGTGATTCTTTTTCTTGCTTTTCAAATCTTTTTGCACGCTTTAAAAGATTATCAAAATCTACAATATGTCCATCAACATCAGGTCCATCAACACATGCAAATCCTATTTTTCCATCAATTGTTGGAAAACGACAACCGCCGCACATTCCAGTACCGTCAATCATGATTGTATTTAAGGATACAATTGTTTTAACTTTAGGTAATCCATCAAAACCATTAGTTGTAAGAGCCACGTATTTCATCATAATTAATGGTCCTATGGCAATTACAATACTCAATTTTTCTCTTTTTAATAAATCCTTTAATGGTTCTGTTACAACACCTTTTATACCCTCTGACCCATCATCTGTACAAATAATTAATTCATCACTTACAGATCCCATTTTATCTCTCCAAAATAACAACTCCTTATTTCTAGCGCCTAATATTGAAATAATTTTATTTCCTACTTCTTTTAATTCCTTTGCCTGCGGGTAACAAGGCGCTATTCCCACTCCACCTCCAATAATCACAACGGAATATTCATATTTTTTAATGTGAATTTTATTTCCTAAGGGACCAACAACATCAAGAATCGAATCTCCAACATTTTGATGGAAAAGTAATTTTGTACTTTTTCCAGCAATTTGAACTACTGTTGTTATTGTTCCCTTTTCTCTATCATAATCAGCTATTGTTAAAGGAATCCGTTCTCCTGTTTCATTAATTCGAACTAAAACAAAATTCCCAGCATAGGCTTTTTTGGCAATTAAGGGAGTTTCTAGCACCATTTCAAATACGATACCGCTCCCTCCCAATTCTCTTTTTTCTAAAATTTTATATGGCATTCTTATATACCAATTTCTATTTCTCTTAAGTTTCAATAATATTAAATTAAATTTAACCTTTCTATTTTATTTTAAAAATTGAAATCCAATATTTAAAAAAAATGAAAAATTCAATTTTAACTTAAAAAAATAAAAATTGTCAATTTTTTTTTATTTAACACTATAGAAAATATTTTTTTATATGATTTCTATAGCAATTCAAGAAATTTCAAGCACGTATATGCCTATTCAAAATTAAATTTAGAAAAAGTATCAACAATAATTAGAGATAAAATTTAATATTATATTAAATCCAACCTCTTAGTTTCATAGCATCGACAACTCTCTCAACGGATATCATGTAAGCACCCATTCTATTATTAGTCTCATTCAGATTGGCTCTTAATATGGTATCTTTATATGCTTTTGTCATTATTCTATTTAATAGATTATCAACCTCTCGTGCAGTCCAACGATGTAAATAAAATCCCTGAATCATCTCAAAATAACTGACAGTTACCCCTCCTGCATTACATAGAAAATCTGGAATAACAATAATATCCTTCTCAAATAATATCTCATCTGCAGCAGGAGTTGTTGGTCCATTTGCAAGTTCCACTATAATTTTTGCCTTAATATTCGTTGCATTTCTTTTTATTATTGCATTTTCTAATGCTGCAGGAATCAGTATATCACAATTTAATTCAAATAAATCC
>JAHLWH010000136.1 GCA_019058015.1 Promethearchaeota archaeon
AAATACTATATCAATCATATAAAATATTTTTAATTTATATTTTATTGGTTTTCATTTTAATCTTCTAAAATTATAGATGTGCATTTTAAACATAGAAAATGAAATAAAATAAAATATTATTAATAGGATCGCGTTCCTTTTCAGGAAGAAGGTATGCACACATTCTAACTTCCCTTAAATAGTTGTTCCCAATCTTAATTGACAAGAGATTTAAATTCTGGAGTTTCTCTTAAATTTGTAAAATGAGGATCTGCTTTTGCAAGTTTTTTAAAATGTTCTGCATATTCTTTTGATTTATTAATAGCTTTATTTAAATACAGAATTGGCTCGATACATTTGTTCACCCCAGATATAATCAAAAATCTTTGCTTGCCTGAAAGGATCTTTTATCTTCATTGAAATTTTACTCTATTCGAAACTTGGGTTTAATATGATGAAATACAAAGAAAATAATTTAATCAAAAAAAATTCGGTTATCTTTTTTTGCATGAGAAGGATAATAACTCAAGGCTTCCAATAGAATTTCCTTCAACTCTGTTTTCTCAATTTTTATTTTGTCTATATACTCTTTTAAATCAATACCTATTTCATTCGCCTTTAGTAGCATATATAGAATAACCGGCGCTAATTTTTCAGGTATCCTTCCTTTAGTTCCCTTCTTTAAATATCTCCATACACGCCCAAAAATATCGATGCATTCATTTTTTAAGAACTCTGAAAGGTGCAATGCAGTCTGGATTCGGTTAAATTCGGTATCTACCAGTTGTAGAACGAAATTCTCATATTGGTTAGAAATACGCTCGAGCTCAAAAGAGCTTCCGTTTTCCATTCTTTCTAACTTTGTTTCCACTTTTATTTCTCTCCTTAGTTCATTTGGATGATGTTGAATTGAATTGACTATTATTTCTGAAGACCAGCATATTAATCGCCAAACCACAATTCCTACACACAATGCCGTAATTAGATTCTATGAAGCTATTTGAACCGTAATTATCACATCCTTGAAAGAATTCAGGATTTTCTGGTATAAATATGGGCTTTCTTTCAAACGGAATACTCTTCTGAAGATAGTTTTTAGGTATCATTTTTTTCATTTTAAAAAATATGTTATCAATTGATTATGGTAGGGTAGGAGTTTTTATTATAAAGATTGTGGTTACTCTCTGAAAATTAGTTTTATCATACTTTAGACAGATTTTAATGAGACCATTTAATTAAAAAAAATACCAAAATAGAATTATGTCTCCACTATCAAGAAAATATTTTTAATTAAAACGCCTGGGATCTCTTTCTTAAGAATAGTTAATAAAGATAAGTAGAAAAAAATTATTAATTTCAATATTCTTTTGATAGTTGCTAATTTATTTATTTCTCTAGAATTGTTATTACGCCTAACTTTTTCTTATATTTTAATATATTATTTTCAATAAAAGGGTCTTTTATTGCCACCTGAATAGAGAAATTCACTTTCCCTGCCATCTTTCCAGTCAACTCATATTTCCACTCCAACTTTTTATCAAGATCTTCATTGTTGGGATTTTTAATTACATTTAATTCCATCCTCTTTATAGGTTTAATTCCAAAATTTAACGTAGCATCTTTAATTACCGTATCTGAGTGATTAAGTATTTTTATACTGAGCATTTTACTCTCGTTAGGTTTGGTATCACAAAAGAATTTAGAATCAAATTTTATTTCGAGACAATAGTTAAATATGTAGGATTTGAACATATCTTGTAGTAGTTTATTAAAGTTGGAGATATTGTTATCTACGTCTGTTTCATTACTAAAATATCCAATTACTCTTGATAATTTATATTCCGGAAGTAAAAATAGCATTTTTAAAGAGTCATCTTCGTTTAAAACAGGATATTTAGATTTAAGATCTCTTATAAAATCGTATTCGCCAATTAAAATAGAAAAAATAATAATTAAATAAGTCAATTTTAAGAAATTTCTATAACGGTTTGGGTCATCCTTAATGTCAGATAAACTCTTTAGATTTTGAGGAAAGAAATATTTTTGATAAAAGACAGAAAAGAACAGATCTCGAAGAATTATAATCAATTCTTTAGCCATTACTTTTTCAAAGAGAATTGTAGTATTTAATTTCTGAAATCCGTGATAAAAATATTTAAAGAGCGACAGGAATTCTTCGGAATTAATTAAAATCTTATATTTATTTAATATCTCTATGGTGGAAAATACATTTCCTATGAATATTTTTAACTCATTTTCCGTATATGTTTCATTTATTAATTTTAGAATTTGGTCCTTATTTTCCATAAGGTTGAGTTCATAATTGTTTATATTCCTCATGGATAATACAGTCTCCCATAATTTGAATATCTGTTCTGTTTTTTCGCCTCTTAATAATATCGCAGTAAGAAAATAACAAAAATCGTATTTAAGATCTTTATTTCTCGGAAAGATTCTCATATTACTTAGGAAATAATAGATTAACTCTCTATGGATAATTACTTCAAATGTTGGCGTTTTCCAATATTTTACATCAATTTTTAATAATATTTTATTTCTCTGAACGCATAATTCCCTCTTATTAACCTTATTTAAATTTTTGGTGGCAGCAATCGAAAGTGGGTATTTAATATTTAATCCAAACACATCATTTAGGCTTTGTTGTACTTTATTGAATTGTTGTTGGTAATGAGCAGAGATATCGCCGATTGTCAATTTTGGCAGTTCTTTAGGTAATAAGTATTCCTTTGCAGTACCTTTTTTCAATGCTTTCAATAATTTTGTCGTCTTTTCCAAATTTTGTCCGCCTAAAAATACCCCAGAAGAAGTAAAAGGATAGACTCTAAACAATTCTTTATAATCTGCGACCACAAAATATCTAGCCC
>JAHLWH010000137.1 GCA_019058015.1 Promethearchaeota archaeon
AAATAATACATTAAAAATAAAAATTAGTGTCAAAATTTGACAAATATTTATTGCTGATTTGAGACAAAATAATATTGCTTCCAACATAAAAGAAATGGAAAAAGAATAGAAGTTTTTTATAATTTAAAATTTTCCCCTCCACATCCAGTTCCTCTTTTACAAATAATATTTCTTTCAATATCTCCAATAAATTATCCAAAAAATATTATTCTCAAAGCAAAAATTATAAAAATGACTTTATTTAATAATAATAAAAAAATGAATGCGAAAGTTCAAAATTTTAAAAAAATTTGGTAATAAATATGGAAAAAACTGAAAAAGAATTATCACATGGTAAATTGGGTATGGTTTCTTATGGTTTCAATTCACTATCTAGAGAACTTCTTCGAATGGCTTTTACTGCGTGGGGTTTCTTTTTTTATGAGTCTGAAATTGGTTTAAACGTTTGGTTAATTGGGCTAGCATATGTTATATTCGCAATTTATAATATGTTTAATGATCCTTTTATTGGTTATTTAACAAATAAACCTTTTAAATTCACTAAAAAATGGGGTCGACGATTTCCTTGGATTTTAATTGGTGGTTTACCATGGGGACTTACTTATATTCTTATTTTTCTTCCGCCAACTACTGATCCAGTATCAGGCGCATGGATTCTATTTTTCTGGTTATTATTTACTACATGTCTATTTGACACATTTCATTCATTATTTTTTGTAAATTTCATGTCTTTATTTCCAGATAAATATCGATCAGTTCAAGAGCGTCGAAAGGCTAGCGGTATATATATTATGATTGGGGTTGTAGGTGTTGCTTTGGGAGCTATTCTACCACCTTTCTTTTTTGACTATGGAAATATACCTTCTTATGTATATCAAGGTCTTATCGTCTTCTTGATTACTTTGATAGGTTTTGTAATTGGTATACCAGGTGTTCGGGAGGATCAAGTTACTATTGACCTTTATTTATCTTCTCAAAAGGAAAAACGCGAACATGAATCGTTCTTTAAAAGTCTTAAAATAGCTATAAAACAAAAGCCATTTATTGTATTTATGGTACTATTTACCCTATATCAGTCCTTAGTAGAAATAATGCAAGCGTCAGTTTCCTATGTAGTACGTTATTCTTTAGAAATGCCAGAGACTGCCACTACAATGGTATTTGCTGGTTTCCTTATTGGAGTATTAATATCTGCACCTTTTTGGACACTTTATTCTCGTAGAGCAAAAAATAATAAGAAAGTAATGCTGATCTCATCGCTACTTTTAGCAGCTTTTACATTACCTCTCACATTCCTTAGAGATTATTGGTTAATAGTAATAAATATGATTATTTGGGGAACAGCACTTGGAGGCTTTTGGACAATGATTTTTCCTGTATCTTCAGATGTAATTGATAATTCCGTAGTTCTAACAGGTAAACGTGAAGAGGGTTTATACACTGGTTTTCAACAGTTTTTTGGTCGATTAGGTATTGTTATCCAAGCTCTTACGTTTGCAATAGTTCATGAACTTACTGGTTTTGTTGAAGGAGCAGCTACACAATCGCCCTTAGCAGTATGGGGAATACATCTTCATTTATCATTAATTCCGATGATATTAATTCTCATAGGAGCTTTTGTATTTTGGAAATGGTACAAATTAACTCCTGATAAAGTACAAGAGAATCAGATTAAAATCAAAGAAATGGGTTTATAAAACTTAAAAAATAGCAATTAATCTATTATTTTCTTTTTTTTTTATATTAAAATCAATATTATTTCTAAAAAAGAAATTAAAGAAAAAATATTCAAAAAAAAATAATTTTTTTGCCTTTGTTCCAGCAATCACTTAGGATAGAAAAGTTTAACTTTTGGATTTTTATATTTAACATGTTTAACAATTTTTTACTTAATTATCTTTTATCTCAAAAAAGTAAGGAGGAAATATAAGATTATTTTCATTGATATTTAATTTTGCGGCGATTTATTAAACCTAAAACTGGAATAACGATAGCAAGAGTGATAATAACAAAAAATCCTGATGCTGGAATAGTTATGTTTTGCTCTTGTTCTGGTTGCTCTTGTACTGTGATGGTTATAGTGACATTGCAGTAGTTGCCATAGGGATCATAGACAGCAATGTTCAGAATGTAGGTACCAGGATTAAGAGTCATAGTGTTGGTAAGACGACCAGTACTACTGATAGCAAAGTGGGTAGTATCGCTGATGACCCAATGATCGATACCTGATAAATCCGTTGCAGTCAGCTGGTAATCTAATGCTTCTCCATACTGAAGAGTCTGGTCAGTGGGAATAACTTCCCAACTCGGAGCTATAGTATCTTGTGCAATGAGACTAAATATAGCACTTTGTATAAGGTTATGAGTGTCATTAACCCATACTTGCAACCCATATACACCTACGGAAAGAGATACAGCATTCATGATAACACCATTTCCATTAATGGTGAAGTGAACCGTGTCGTTCAGCCACCAAGTGCTAATACCTGCCAAGTCAGTTGCGTTGAGATCGTAAAGGAAGTTGTCACCAAATTCTACAAACTGGTCTGTGGGTAGCTCCACCCAAGAAGGTGGTATAGTGTCTACACTCACTTGCAACTCTATAGAAACTTCCTCTCCATTATAAAGCCCCACCGAAGATGAAGTAATATTGTATATATAGTTCCCAGCGAGATTTGGAGCTTTTAAATTAAATGTAAAGTTTCCATTATTGTTTGTCATTGCGTAGGAAATATTCTCATTGGTCAGGGATACAACCATGCTAGCTAAACCATTACCTTCAAGGCTCGTCAGAGTTCCAGAGATAGAGACAGGATCTCCGGTAAATGCAAAAATTTCAGTGGGTACGTTTAATTTCACCTTATTGCACAGAGCTATAGGGTTGGTCAAGTATTGTAGGGAGTTACCCGCTTGATCCGTCACGTTAATAAGGATTGTTAATGCGTCTGCAGACTCGCAAGGTATGCGATAATAGGGGTCTTCATATATAGCCGCTTGCCAAGTTGTTCCATTATTGAAGCTGTATTTAAGGAAGTGGGTATCAATCCCGAGACCAACATCAAAGGCAGTAAAGTTGATGTAGAGGTCTTGTCCCGGTGTGAAATTGGTGGGGCAAAAAATTCCATTGAGCATTGGGGGAGTAGAATCACCACTGCCCAAAGTAAATGTTAAGTTGTAAATTGTTCGACTACAAAGGGTTGCAATAGAAGGTAAGGTTAATTGTAGCCGAATCTCGCCTGTAGTTATATTCCATGTCTCAGCGATTCCACACCAGTCAACATCAAGATAATTCGGGGGATAATGAATAAAAGGTTCGCCATTGTAACCTTGCTTACCATTTAATAAACCTTGGTCAAACAAGAGTTCATTAACAAAAAGGCTATAATTGGCATAATATTGCGGAAAAGGTGAAATATATCCTAGAGGAGGAAAAGTCAACCACCAAATTGGCCAAGAAAGGCTGCTCCAAATATCTCCAGTAAGGTTTAGGAGAAATTCAGTTCCCGTATCCAAAACACTTATATTTAAACCTGGATGATAGGGAGCGAATGAAAAATTCCCTAGTATCATGTTTGCTGTTTCACCTTTATCAAGTGGGATTTGGGGATATGGATAATTTTTACCTAGGTACCACTCTTGCAAGGGACCTTTATTATAATTCGACCATCCCTTATATGTGGTCATATAATATCCAAAATAGGTGCCATTACCTGGTGCTAGATAATATGTGGCATTGATACCAGCGGGAACATTATGAACATCCCAAACCCATATTTGGAGTCCACCTATATGATCCCAGGTAAACCAGAACTGATTCATACTATTCAAACCGTTTTCAGGATAGGTTTCTGGCATATTATAAAAGATATGGTATTTAGCATAATCTGATTGAGGATAACATAGGATGCTTGGTAAAGATGAAACATTCCAGTACTTCAGCGGTACCAGATAGACTTCTGAAAATAACGAATTCGATGCGTAATAGCCTAAAGCTTCACATAATCTATCAGGTGGTGTGTAGTTTGTAGAATAAAATGTTAAATGAGATACATTGAGATCAATACCAAACCAACCACCTTCAAGTGACCATTCAGATTGTTGGAAGTAACTTCCATACCAGGTCTGCGGACCACCGCAGAAGGATTGAGTATATGAGTGTACTGTAAGATTATTTCCTAAAGAATCAATTGTAGGAATAGAATGCATTTGGGTCTCAGCTAGGCTGAGTGATATATTTAAATTCGAGTTTTTTGGAATTGATATGTTTTTTTCTAACATGAACATTCGAGAAAAATCCTTATCTCCCCAGGTACCGTTGTCGATCCAAGCTGCTTGAGCACATACTGCATATTCTCCTCCCTTTAGATGGAATTTGGCGCAATCGATATCAGGACCCCAATCTCCCTCATAAGTAGATTGAATTTCGATAAGGGATATATTGGGGTAAGTAACTAAAGCTACTGCTGCATAGATTGGAGTAGAATTATCTGTATCAAAAACGCGTATAGAAAGGGTGGACATAGACATAAACAAATATGGAGATGTTTTATTATTTTGAGAGTTGGAGACATTGATCCAACCTTCATACCATCCTTCTGGAGCATCTTCATCGAATGGTCCGACCTCAAAGGAAATGCTCGCATTCGTATTAGCTGGAATCATAAGGGATGTGGCATTAAGACTCACATAGTTCGTTTCATTGCCTTCACACGTGGTATATGTCGAGAGATCGACCATAGTGACCGTATTCGCCAGATTCATAAGGATGAATGTAGTAAGGGAGGATTCTTCACGCTCTAGTAATCCAAGACTAATACTCGGTTCTATGATAAGTAACGTCGTGTTCGTGGCATTACAGACATCAATTCGACCTGCTCCTTGCCTCCACAGGTGCTCATTGGTGAGAATTTCTGTATTACCCATTAACGCTGATTTAATCATAAGGGGATTCCAATCAGGATGAGTCTGAAGAATAAGAGCTGCAGCACCCGCTACATGCGGAGTGGCCATAGAGGTACCGGAGGCACTCGTGTAGTAATTATTTATAGGACTACCCATGTTTGTGCCATTGGCTCTTGCTGCAATAATGGCAGACCCTGGAGCGCAAACATCGGGTTTGATGCGATAATCTTCGGTTGGACCTTGACTTGAAAAACTACTTATTTCATCAGTCTTGGTTGTTGAGCCAACTGTGATGGCTCTTTTAGCAACTGCGGGTATACCTACTGAGAACATGCCCCCCCAACTACCTGCATTACCTGCCGCTACTGCACAGACGACTCCTTGGTCTGTCGCCCAATCGATAGCTAGTGAAAGAGGGTCAGTACCATCACCATTGATATCTTTACCAAGGCTCATGCTAATAATATCCGCAGACTGATCTACTGCCCATTCTATCCCACTAATAATCCAAGAAAAGTAGCCTGACCCGCCATCGGTGAGTACTTTACCATTAAGAAGTAGGGCACCTGGTGCGACCCCAACGTATCTGTCACTGGAGTTTTCGCCCGTACCCGCGGCGATACTTGCACAATGAGTACCATGTCCATATCCATCCCAAGTATGGGATTCATCGGTAAAGCATGCTTCTGCGATCACTTTAGGATCAGAAGTGACGGGATTGTCGTCTAGATCATCTAAGTCTGGATGAGTCTTATCAATTCCGGTATCTAAAACGGCAATTCTCACATTAGTGCCGTTGATCTCAAATCCAAACTGGGTCTCAAGTTCTTGCCAGTTTGCTGGTGGTTTAATAATGGGTACACTCTGATCTAGGCAAATATGAACTTTTTTGTCTAGAAAGACATGAGAAATAAAATTTTGTTCTGCCAGCTTAAAAATCTCGTCATAAGGGAGTTCAATTGAAAGAAAAGGAAAATTTTTAAACGTAGATTTGATTATACCTCCAAAAGGTTGCAATTGTTGAGTCATCAAGGAAATATCGCTTTTGGATAGGGGTTTAACTGCATTGATATTATCCGATACTGGAGAACCAGGTAACACAATAACTTTTATTCTGTCTTCATTAATATAACCTTCCTGCCAGAGAAACGAATAATCTCGAAGTTGTGCTTCTATTTTGTCTCCCCCCCTTCGATCATTGATAAATAGAGTTGTATGTCCTTTCACGCTAAAGGATTGTATAGTATTAAAGCCAGTGGGAAAAGGTATTTGGAGGTTTTCGCCACTTGCCGTCATTATATTTAGATATTCCTTATTTAAATCAAAATCTTCAGTTTCCTCAGTTATTGTATCAAGATTGAGTTCATTTGGTGTATTGATTTTATTATTTAATAAGTCTTGAACAGCTTGTAATCCTTGAAAATTCGAGCTATTGTGAAATTCATTCTGCGAATCAGCAATAAGAGCTTGTTTCTCGCCTAACCTATTCAGATTAGAGCTAGGCTGGAATAATATACTCATATTCAAAATTAAAAGAAAAACAGTAAAATACACAATCTTTTGTTTTATTAAAATCCTTTTCATAGTTTATTTCCTTCCTAATATGTTTTTAAAAGGATGCAGAAAAGATGAGAGGGTTAAAATGACTCTAGAACACAATATTTTCCTTTAATTGGCTTTTACTGAATTATCGTATCCAATAATGAATTTATGTACGTTAAAATAAACATACTAATTATTTAAGTATTATGTAAAACAGTAGAAATTACTTAAGAACTTGATTTTACAGATAATTTAGTATAAAAAATAAGCATAAAATTAATCATATAAAATAAATATTTTTTAAATTTAAAGACCTTAATTAAGGTTATTAACTAATATTGGGAAATTTAATCCTAAAAAAATTATGTACCAGCAATTCTTTTAGGATAATGAGTTTGTGCCTTAAGATTCTCCTGAAATAAGTTATTAACCAATTCAAATCGAACATCTTTAAATTTTTCATTATACCATAAATTGGTCAATTCATCTGGATCGTTCTTTCGATCAAATAAATCACCATGATTTGTTAAACCTTCATATGTTGTTAATTTATAATCTTCAGTTACTAAGTGTCTTAATCTTGCTTCAAGAGTGCCAACTTCTTCATCATTTTCGATGAAAACACAGTCTCTAACTTTTTTATTTGGTTCTATTAATAAATGAGTCATATCAAAACCTTGCATATCAGGAGGGTGATGGCGTTCTTTAATATTTAAGAGATTTAGAATGGTTTTTGGAATGTCGATGGAACTTATTAAAGATTCAGAGACTCCCGTTTTGGTCAAACCTGGTACTTTCCATATTAGAGGAAGATGTAATACACCATTATAAGGGCAAGGACCTTTAAATAATAAACCATGATCTCCCATTAAATCACCGTGATCACTGCTATACATTACTATTGTATTATCTGCATAACCTAACTTCTTCAGTGTTGATAAAATTTCTCCTATACTATAATCTATTAATGCAACAGACCCGTATGTTAAGGCTATAAATTTTCGTGCTTCCTCTTCATTAGTTTCTCGCAAGAACGCTCTAAAAAATGGTGGATTTTTTAAAAGAGGTCCCAAAAATTTATGGTTATATAAGTTTTTTGCATCGTTAAAATTCGGAGGAAGTTCAATCTCTTCTGGTTTGTACATATCATAATATTTTCCTGGAGGACATAAAGGATAGTGAGGATCTAAAAAAGAACAATGCAAATAGAAGGGTTTATCTCCATAATCTCCCCGGGCATGTCGTTCAAGGAAAGCAATAGTACGCTCTTTAATATATGTTGTACTATAAAGTTCTTCAGGGAAACCCTTATCACACCATAACGAGAAGTAATTGTCGATTCTCCTCCATTTCTTTTTTACAAATTCAGCGTGTTTCGGAGACCTTTTTTCCAACCAATTTAAATAATGTCCGACGCATATAGTACCATTACCCGTTGCGAATTCTACCTCTTGGAATCCATAATATGGGAGAGGGAAGTTCTCCTTTACAGGATTATTACCAGATTCCTCTGCTAACCAGTCGCCCCAGCATTCTGCCGATTTTGTTTTCCTTCGATATGGAGGTGACATAAATTGAAAATGTGTTTTTCCCATAACCGCTGTACGCCAACCTCTTTTCATTAATGTTTGAGCAATATTTGGAAGGTCTTCCCGTAGATTAATCCCATTACTCCTTACACCATGCACATTTGGATATAATCCCGTATGTAATGTTGCTCTGTTGGGCATACAAATAGGAGCAGTGCAAAAGTAATTCGAAAACCTAACGCCTTCTTTTGCAAACTTATCCAGATTTGGTGTTTTTAAAATCGGATTTCCATAGCAACTTAAATGATCTACTCGATGGGCATCGGATATTATGAATAATACATTCATTTTTTCACTCATTGCAATCAAACCACTTTATTTTATTTATAAATAGATTCTTTATCATTGAAAAATTATTATCCTACTTAAAATTTAACAAATAGCGATAAAAATCAATTAAATTATTTGAAGAATAAATTGTACGTCCTAATAGGACTATCTACTTTTTATTTTTTTTCCCTATATGAAATTTTTATCTTTTGCTAATTTCATGAACAATATTGTTAGTATTTATAAAGTAATTTTACAATTTATTGATATAGATTTCATTTCCACTCTATAAAATGATTTTTTATCGGCAAATTGATCATTATAATTCTTATTGATTAAATATAGTAATCAATTTTTTAGCCCCTTACCATTTTAGTACCACACTTTGGGCAATTTTGATTCATGCACGGAACTCCTACTTGATGTGGAACCGTATGACCACAATTTGGACAGATACAAACCCCACTAGGACCTGCAGCATAAGGCCCTCCCATTCTTCCTCTACCACCTCTACCACTCATAATATGACCTCCTTTAACTATATTTTAAATTATTTAATTTATTTTTAAATTATTTCCATATGAAATTTACATACTCAAGAACCCTTGTATGCAATATCACAATTATTGAAGATATTTTACATTAAATAATAATTTAATTTTAATATTTAGAGTATAAAATCTTTAATTTTAATAACAAATGAAAAGATTTACTTAATCAATTCTCTATATAAACAAAATAATTTTTTAGGAAAGACGATTTTTAGGAAAATTTTATATAAATTTTGAATTATAATAATTACGGGTTGTAAAAACATGAATGAAAATTTAGCAATTAATTCATTTTTAGGTTCTTTGATTAATGAACTACAATCCACTTTAGGAAAACCTACGTTAAACGCTCTAATTTATAGAATTGGCCAAAAATCCGCTGAAATTATCGCCAAAAGAATTCTTGAAAAACACAAGCAAAATGGTGGTAATTTTGAAAATATTTCTGCTGCTTTTAATTTATTTCTAAGTATGGTTTCTCAATTATTTAAAGTTGAACAGCTTAGTCAAAATAATGAAGAGGACCGAACAGTAATTAAAATAAAAAATCGATGTCCTTTTCATAAACTTATTGCGGAAAGGGAAGATCTTGAATATGGTGGCACTCTTTGTCAATTTTCTAAAGCATATTTTGAACAAACATTAAAAAAACTAACAGACATAAAAGTTGAATATAAACTGAATGGTGTTAAACCCACAGAAGATTACTGCTACGTTGACTTAGTATTTTTGAAAGATTTGAAGGAAATAGAAGCTAAATTAAAGGAAACCAATTCCCAAAGTATAAATTAATTTTTATACTAAATTATTTATAGAATGAATTATAAGAAGCAGATTGCTATTTTATTATCTGATTTTATAAAGGAAATTACTCCGCAAGAAGTGGAAAAACTAATTGAACTTCCTCCTAAAGATATTGATTTTGATTATTCATTTCCTGTTTTTATTTTATCAAAAGTGAAAAAGAAATCACCTCAACAAATTGCTTTAGATTTGGAAATAAAATTAAAGAAACCAGAATATATATCTAAAATTAAAGCAATCGGACCATATCTAAATTTTAAAATTGATAGGTTTGTTTTAGCAAAATATATTTTAACTGAAATTTTTAATAGAGGGGAGTTATTTGGCAAAATTGATTCTAAAGATATTGAAAAACCTCTTAGGATCGTAATTGAATATCCTGCCCCAAATACAAATAAGCCTTTACATCTTGGCCATATTAGAAATGTTTTTATTGGTCAATCAGTTTCAAACCTTCTAAGATTTATTGCCAATGAAATTTTTGAAGTTAACTTATATAATGATAAAGGTATTCATATTTGTAAAAGCATGCTTGCATACCAAAAGTGGGGGAATAATAAAAAACCAGAAGATGAAAATATTAAGTCTGATCATTTTGTTGGTAAGTATTATGTTTTATTCAATGAAAAATTGAAAAATGACCCTAATTTGAATCAAGAAGCTGAGAATATGCTTCATAAATGGGAAAATAATGATCCAAAGACACGTACTCTTTGGAAAATGATGAATAATTGGGCAAAACAAGGATTTGATGAATCATTTGATAAATTAGGGGTTAAATTTAGCCAAGAATATTTTGAATCTGATATTTATAAAAAAGGAAAAGAAATAATAAATACTGTAATTGACGGTAAAAATTTTGAAAAAGTTGAAAATAATGCAGTTATTGCTAGATTAGAGAATTATAATCTCCCCGATAAAGTTCTACTTCGCGGAGATGGCACATCACTATATATTACACAAGATATATATTTAGCTAAAAAGAAAAAAGAAGATTTTAATTACGATAAATCTATTTATGTTGTTGGAAATGAACAGAATACTTATTTTAAGCAATTATTTAAAGTATTAGAGCTTTTAGGTTTTTCAGAGGAGATGATTCATTTATCTTATGGTATGGTATATTTACCAGAAGGCAAAATGAAAAGTAGAGAAGGTCAAACTGTCGATGCAGATGATATTATTGAGAAAGTGTATAACTTAGCTAAAAAAGAAATAGAAAAGCGATATATTGATTTAAATGAAGAGGAAATAGAAAAGCGATCAAGAATCATAGGACAAGCTGCTTTAAGATTCTATATTTTGAAGTATGATCCAAAAAAGGACTTTACCTATTATCCTGATAAAAGTATCTCATTTGAAGGAGATACTGGTCCCTACATTCAATATGTTTATGCAAGAATTCAATCCATTATTAACAAAACTGAAGTGGAGATTGATATAGATATCGATTTTTCACTCTTAAAACATAAAACCGAAAAAGAATTAATATTTAATCTATATCAATTTCCAGAAATTCTTAAAGAAGCTGCAGAGTCCTATAAGCCACATTTAATGTGTCAATATCTTTTAAACCTATCTCAACACCTCAACTCTTTTTATGTTAGTTGTCAAGTCATTTCTAGTGAAATTAATTTACAGAAAGCTCGATTATTATTGATTAGATGCACTCAGATTGTAATAAAAATTGGTCTGAACCTACTTGGTATAGAAATTTTAGAACAAATGTAATTTTCGAAAGGGCGTTGATTTAATGAAATCTTTTTTTGATTTTAAAGGACAATGTGATGAAAATACTGAGTTCATCATTTTTGGAATTCCATGGGATTCTCTCAGTTCATTGGAAAATGCCGATTCAGCGCTAACTCCTAAAAATTTACGTGAAATTAGTTATGAACTTGCAAGAACTACTGAAATTGGATTAGATATTACTTCATTTAATGCTTGTGATCTGGGAGATATTGAAATTGATTCATCAGATACCAGTAAAAATATCAAAAAAATTGAGGAATTTCTCAAAAAAATTGAATATTTTAATAAAAAAGTGGTGTTGGTGATGATCGGCGGTGATCACTTTTGCACATTTCCTGTAGTAAAATTTATCGGTGACATGGTTGAGAAAAAAGAAGACTTTGGAGTTTTAATTTTTGATGCCCATGTAGATTTTTACGACACTTGGGAGGGAAGCAAATTTTCCCATACTACGGTCTCTCATCGATTATATGATTTAGAATATATTAATAATGAAAATTTATTCATTGTTGGAACGCGAGATATTGATAATATTGAACTCGAAAATGCAAAAAATGAAAATCTCCGTTATCTTAATGCATACAAGATAGATGAGATTGGGATCCAACAAACTACAACTGAAATTATGCAATTTTTCAAAAAATATTCAAAAAAACCGAAATTGTATGTATCAATTGATATTGATGTTTTAGATCCCTCTATTGCTCCTGGAACAGGTTATGCAATAGCTGGTGGTATCAGTTATAGAAATTTATGGAAAATAATAAGAAATTTAGTAAAAGAATTTGAAATAATTGGATTTGATTTAGTTGAGGTATCGCCGGGCCTTGATTTACCAAATAAAATGACTCAAATTTGTGCTACTAAACTAATTGTTGAATTTATGAGTTTTATTAAAAGTTAAAATTAATTTGAATGATTATAATGAAAGAAGATGATTTAAAAAATTTTAAACCAGTAGAGCAGATTGATATCTCTCAAAATGATAATATTAATAAAATCATTAGGTCTTTAATTAATACGGGATTTAATGCGAAACGTTTAGCTTTAACGTGTGAAATTTATGAGAAGATGATAAAAGATAAAGAATGTATAAAATTTTTTGGACTTGCAGGTGCAATGGTTCCGGTTGGTATGCAAAAAGTTATTCACGATTTTATAGAAGAGGACTTTCTCGATATACTTGTGACAACCGGTGCAAATATAACTCATGATGTCGCTGAGACTCTAGGATTCCACCATCTGCAAGGCGATTTTAAATTAGAAAATATTGATGATGCAAAATTATTTGATAAAAAAGTTAATCGAATATATGATGTGTTTTTACCTAATAATGTTTATGAGGGAATTGAAGATTTTATTTCAAATTTAAACATCCCTAACGATGAGATGCCGGTAAGTGAATTTTTAAAATTTCTAGGTGAACATCTACCAAACAATCCTAATTCGATCTTAAAAATTTGCGCTAAAAAAAATATACCAATTTTCTGTCCTGCTTTTACTGATTGTGGTTTAGCACTTCAATTAGGTTTCCACAATCAAAAACTCAATTTAAACCATTTTAAAGATATGCTAAAAATGGTCAATTTAGCATGGGATGCCAAAAAAGCCGGTGTTTTTATTGTTGGTGGAGGTGTTCCGAAAAATTTTATTATGCAATCCCTCCAATTTTCTCCTAATTCTGCCTCTTACGCCATTCAAATAACAATGGATCGACCAGAACCAGGAGGACTAAGTGGAGCAACATTAAGTGAGGCAGTTTCATGGGGAAAGGTTAATAAAGAAGCATTATACACAACTTTAATTTGTGACGCAACTATTGCTCTTCCCTTAATTTTTTCATATTTAAAAAATTTAAAAAAATGAACCTTTTAATCGTTGATCTACGGTTTTTCCTTCTTCTCCAAATAAATTATCAATTTCTTGCTTGAATTCTTGAAATTCTGATACATGCGAAAGATTTTTATTTTTATACTTCTCCTTAAATAACAATAATAGCTTCTTTAATTCAGGAACAATTCTCTCCTTTACTTTATCTATATGTTTTACTTTATCCATTATTATATAAGAAATAATTAATTCAGAAACATCCTCACCATCCGCAGATAAAATTTTATCTTGAGTGAATATTAATGATTTCTTTTTACCTTCTATATATTCAAGACTATGAGAAAATGCCGCCTCTGAAAAGTTAATTATAGCCGTTAAAAGCCCCGATCTTAAGTCTTTATCTTTGATATTCGTCCCAAAATCATGATACTGTGAATTTATTATAGTAAAACCCCTAAATAAAATTCCACATTCGCGAATTAAAACCATATAATCTCCCAATTAAAAATTCTTAAAAATTCGCAGTATCTATAGAATAATTCTCTCTTCACATATTTTAACTTTTTTATAGTTTTTAGAGATTTATCTCGAGCAATTTACCGCACGATTTACAATGCTTCCAAGTTCTACTAATTGAGGCTCCACAATATGGGCAAAACCATCCTTCTCTAATTTCTATATTGTTTTGATGTGATGGGGTTTGCTCATATGGAAGACGTGGTATTCCCTCACCTTTTTTAGGACCAAAAGGTTCATATTCTTTATTTGGGTCCTCTGTGCATTTAAAAAGGCATTTAGGGCAATATTTCTTTGGTATTAGGCCGTAATATATGAGGTACGGATTTATAATCATAAATAAATATAAAAAGAACATGAGATTGAAAAACCACGTTAAAATCAATAGAATCGTAAGAACAGTAGAAATTATAAATATTATTCCGACAAAAATTCCAAATACTATTGTATTAAATTCCGACCTTGTTGGAAAACAATTCATACAACAATTTTTACAGAATTTCATTTTATTAATATCTTGAGGCAATAAGTAATCAAGCTCCTTTTTCTTTGACTATAAATTATTAATATTTTAATATAGATAAAAAAATGGTTTTTAAAACTACTCAAAATTAAATAAAAAGATAACTACGATAAATTCATATACTTAATAAATTAATTATTTAAAATAAGCAAAAGAAATCACGTGAAAACAATTTGAGTGAAGAGGAAAAATCTTATGTCTTTAAAATCGTGGTTGTAGGGGATGGCGCGGTAGGGAAAACCTCTTTAATTAAGCAATATACTGAAGGGAATTTCTTTAAAGACTATATTAAAACAATTGGCGCACAATTCTCAAAATATATTGAGGAAATTGAGAATGTACGTGTAAAGCTTTTTTTCTGGGACATTGCAGGTCAAAGCGAATTTTCTTTTATGAGACCAACTTTCTATAAAGGTGCTAAAGCAGTCATTTTAGTATATTCATTAATAGATTCACAGAGTTTTAATAGTATAAAAATTTGGCATGAAGATATCAAAAAATATTGTGGAGATAAACCAATTATAATTTTTGGTAATAAGGTTGATCTAGTTAATGAAAATGAATTAGATGATTCCAAAATCAATACTTTGAAAGATGAGATTGGTTTTATTAAATATTACAAAACTTCTGCTAAAACAGGTAAGAATGTGTATGATGCTTTCAGATGCATCATAAAAGAATTATACGATTCCGTAAAAGAATAAGCAGATTCATCAATTGAAATAAATAACATTATTTTTAAATGAAATGACTTCTACCATTAGGAAGGAAAATAAAAACCTTGAAATTCTATTCTTTTCCTCAAATTATTGTGAACCTTGTAAAGAAGTTGAAAAATTAATACATAAAATAAATCTATCGATGTTTGGAAAAAAATTAAAGATTCAAAAAATCAGCATTGACATAAAAAGTCCAATAATAAAGAAATATAAAATTACAAGCGTGCCATCTTTAGTAATCGCAGGAAAAAAATTAACTAGGAACGTAGATATGGATGATATTATTGACGCAATATTACAAGGATTTATATCTTCTGTAGATATTTGATTAAAAATTTAAAAAAAATAAGGAAAATTTATCATGAATCGTTCTCTATTAAATGATTTATTAAAGAAGATGAAATCTAATCTTCTTGAAGGAAAAAGTATTGGGAATTTGAAAATAGGTGCTTTATTAGCTCTGGGTAGTCAATTGGAGGCTGTTTTTTATTATTTAGGTCATGAATTGGGACTATTATTTGATGTTCCTAAAATCTCTGATCTTACTAAAATTCCTGAAGAACTTGCTAAAATAATTAAAAAATACAATTTAGGTGAAATTGATATAACTGGATACTCACAAGAGCAGATTTCACAGGAACATCTATCTGTTAAATTAAGAAGTTGTCTTACTTGTAAAGATTTGTTATCTTCAAAAATATCTGCAGAGGAAACATTTTGTAGTTTTGAAGCAGGATTACTAGCTGCTTTAGTTGAGAAAATGAGTGATCTTCAATGTTTTGCTCAAGAAGAGAAGTGTAGTCTGCAAACTGACCAATTATATTGTGAATTTATCATTGTATATCAAAAAGATTAAATTATTCATATTTGAAAAAGTAAGCACTATTATCATTCATATTGCAATAAAAATATTAACTAAAAGAAATTTTAAAGAATTAATTGATTAAAAATAAAAAATTATTATAGAGAGTTTTATATACTTTTTATACATAAATCTTATTTAATAATAAGTTCATAGAAAAATAGATTAGAGGTAAATTAAGAATATGAGCGATTATATACTCAAGATTTGTCTATTGGGAGAAAAAAAAGTCGGAAAAACCACATTGGTGTACAGGTTCATTGAAAATAAATTCCGTACCGATTTTCGAAGTACTTTAGGCGTAAATTTATTAAAAAAGACAGTTAAAATCGGAGATGCAACTGTTGTGACTCAAATATGGGACTTAGGTGGTCAGGAACCATTTAAAAAACTTAGAAAACTTTATTTGGAGGGAGCAGAAGGTGCTTTATTACTTTTTGATGTGACAAATCAACAATCATTTATTAAATTAGGAGAGTGGATTTCAAGTTTTAGAGAAGTTCACGGGAATAAACCAATAGTCTTAATAGGAAATAAAATGGACCTTAAAGAAAATATTATAATTGATCAAAGTCAAGCTGAGAGGTATGCAAATGAAAACAATTTGAGTCTTGTACTAACCAGTGCAAAAACTGGGGAAAATGTTGAAAAATCGTTTGTGGATTTATTAAAACGCATTATTTAAAATTATCTAGCATTATTTATTTGAACTTTACTTTTTTCAGAGAGCTCTCATAGAACGGGAATAAAAAATTTTTTTTAAAGTTTAATGGGAGTTTATAGAAAGGAAATATCTTCATAATCACCTGAGTCCAAATTCTTCTTAGCAATACCTAATTCACGCACTTCTTTATTCAATTTGAGAACTGCCTCTCTAACTATGCTCTTTTCTTTAGCACCAGTACATACAATTCTTCCCGTTGAGAAAATCAAAAAAACAGTTTTGGGATCTTGCATTCGGTAAATAAGTCCGGGAAAGACTTCTGGCTCATACATTGCATATTCCATTACAATTGCCGCCATATTTAAATCTATATTAGTATGGAGATCACCACTCGCCACGATATTTTGAATGGTTATTACAGGATTTTTTACATCAATTCCGGCTTTTTTAATATTTTTAATTACTTTTTGAACAACCTTATCAGATTCAGATGCTTTTCTAAGACCTGTAACTACCATTTTACCGGTTGAAAAGATTAAAATTGTGGCACGTGGTTTTTCTATTCTCATTACCAGACCTGGAAACCGTTCAGGATTATATTCCACATCAGGTAGTTTTCTCGCAATCTGATTTAGATCAACCTTTTCCTCGATTTCTACTACTACTGTGCCTACAACATTCTCAATTTTATAATCCAAGTTCGCTTCATAATCATAATCTTCCCATTCATCTTCTCCCTCCCCTTCTTTTAAATCATTACCTTCTTCTTCACTCATAGTTTTTATACTCAAATAATAACAATAAAATGATGAATCAATAATCTATGTTATTTTAAAGATGATTTAATTGCAATATTCTTAAGATGGACTAAATAAAATAATGAAATTTTTTATCCTATTTAAATATATATTTAAAATAAAAATTCATTTAAAAATGAATGCTTGTGATATTAATTTTATTTGGTTTTGTTAAAAGTTATAATGAATTAAACTTGATGTTATGAATTATTTTCTGAAAATCTCGCAATAGTTTTTCATTCATTATCCCTTCATTCATATTATTAAAATAAACCAAAATTATTTTTCCCGTCTCTATATCTTTAAATCCACTAATTCGGAAATGATCAAAATTTTTGCTGCAAGAAATATATAGTGAATCGGGTTGCTCATCGTAATGTAAATGTGATGAACAATGAATGCAACGATTTTTTGAAATATGATTAAAGATATTTTTAATTTTTAAAGCTGAGATATTTTCATTAACCTCTAATTCCATGAACATATCTCAGATGAGTTGATAAAAAAATATTGTAATATTTCAGTATTATCGAGATACAGTTCTCAATAATATCATAGGCAAATTAATAAAAAGTTGTTTTGAAATTGGAATAATTTTTGATCTCATGGCTAAATTTATAATCTATTTTATCAACTTGTGCCCATCTTGGTCCTATTTTAGAAAATTCGATCAATTCATTCAATTTATCCAAGGGACCTTCTGCCTCAATTAAAACAGTACCATCTGACATGTTTTTTGCATAACCAGTTAAATTGAGTTTTTTTGCAACTCTTCTAGTTGTATCTCTAAAAAAAACGCCTTGAACTCTCCCATATACTTGAATTTTAACATGTTTAATTTCCAATGCTTAATTTCCCCTCACTATAACTAAAAAAAAACATTCTTAAAATATTTGGTTCTTTATTTTATATATAATTTTTATTTTAAATCTTAAAAAAAAAATCTTGGTTTATTTATAATGAATCTTACAGAAGAAGAACAGAAAGAAGTAATTAAAGTAATGGAATCTCAAATGTTGACATTATTAGCTGGAGATGTAGTAGCGAAATTTGAGAAAGAATTTGCCAAATATATTGGGGTAAAAACTGCGATTGCAGTGAATTCAGGCACAGCTGCTTTACATATTGCGATAGCCTCTTTAGATATAGGTCCAGGTGATGAAGTAATTGTTCCGCCGTTTACTTTCATCGCTACTGCAAGTTCAGTTATACACAATAACGCAATCCCGATTTTTGCTGATATTGATAATAAATCATATACACTTGATCCAGAATCAGTTAAAGAAAAAATAACTGATAAAACAAAGGCAATAATGCCCGTTCATTTAGCTGGAATAACTGCAGATATGGGCCCATTATTGGATATTGCTAAAGATAATAATATATGCATTATTGAGGATGCCTGTCAATCTCATGGAGCGAAATATAGCGGTAAAAAAGTAGGTTCAATTGGGGATTTAGGGACTTTTTCATTCTACCCTTCAAAAAATATGACTACAGGAGAAGGTGGGTTAATCACAACAAATGATGATAATTTGGCAGAACAATGTAGATTAATAAGGCATCATGGTGAACCTTCTTGGTATGTATATAATAGGTTAGGATGGAATTATCGAATGACTGAAATTCAAGGAGCTATTGGAAGAGTACAGTTAAAAAAATTAGATGAATACGTAAAAATTAGAAATGGCAATGCAAATTATTTAACTGAAGCTGTAAATGAGATCGAGGGCATAGATCCCCCTTTTATTCCAGAATATTGCAAACCAGCTTTTAATTACTGGATTGGCCGAATTCATCCTGAAATTATTGGTTTGGATAAGCCAAAATTTTTAGAAAAATTTCCAAGTGGAAAGGTTTTATATCCCAAACCCTTATATAAAACAAAATTATTTCAAGAAAAAGTTGGTTATCCTAAAGGCTGTCCATGGACTTGTCCATTTTACGGAAAAGAAATTGACTATACAAAAATAAAATTACCTGTCGTTGAAAAAGTATCAAGTGAGATTTTTGCGTTGGATATTCATCCAGAAATAACAAGGGAAGATTTGGATGAAAATATAAAAATCTTAAGAGAAATTGTCAAGTAAGGAAAAAATAATTATTCCTTTTTAATTGGTTCAAATTCAAGGAAGACTGAATTCGGAGTAAAATCAACTGTTTCTTCGATAAGCTCATATTCAAAATATTTTTTCAATAATTTCTGGGAAAGATATGTAAATTGGGAAAATCCGCCTTCAAACCATTATTATCATTAATGAAAGAAGATAAGCAATACGTGAAAGTTCATGCTGAGAAATTAATTAATAAAATCAAAACAAATTATGGGAACAAAAAATAAGCAATAATTGATTATATTTTAAGACTTATTTTTAAAATATCGAATCTTATATTGATTATGGGACTATTTACCGTGAAAAATATAATAAGTTTTGTTTCCATGGGTCCATCATTTTTACAGTCAATAGTAAGAAATGTTCCGTTATATGTGAATTATGATTTAAGTTGGCAATGTAACTTAAAATGTAAACATTGTTATTTTTTCTCATCAACAACGGAATTAAAAAATAAAAGAACGGAATTATCGGACGAAGAATGGATTAAGGTTTTTAAATACCATAGAAATTTAGGAACAAAAATAGCTGTTTTAACCGGTGGAGAACCTACTTTAAGAATGGATGTTATCAAAGAAGCGATTAAAATTTTTCCCTCAGTTCAGGTTGTATCAAATGGAGTTATAAAATTACCCCGATTTAATGGATATAAACAACCGAAATACTGGGTAAGTATAGATGGTACCAAGGAAACTCATGATAAGATAAGAGGTGCAAGGGTTTTTGATAAAGTCATACAAAATATTCGGGAGAGCAATCCGGTCGTTACATCAACCATTATGACATTAAATTATAAGGAAATTGAAGATATTGTTAAGATTGCTCACGATAATGGTGCTTCTGGATTAATCTTTCTATTCTATACAGACTATCCTGACAGCCCACTTTTATTAAAAGGTAATATATTAAAAAAGACAATAAAAGACATTTTAAAAGTAATGCGTGAATACGGAAATTTTATTTTTTATTCCAAAAAAATGTTAGAAGTATACTTGTCAAAAGAATTTGTGCCACATTGCATATTTAGAACTGGTCAAGTAAAAAGTTTCTATCCTGATGGAAAACAAAAGTTTTGTGTCATGGGAAATTCACCACTTTTATGTGACAATTGTGGATGTGTCGTGCCAATAACTGCTTATGCCTTATTTAAGAAATTTGATTCCGGTACAGTTGATAAAGCGAGAAAATTGTTTAATTTCATGTAATTTTTGCTATTTTGCAAAATCATTTTTTATTTATGAGAATCAAACTTCAAACCTGAATGATTAAACTAAATAGCTAATCTTTATTTTTTAAGCCAAGGAAAAATTTAAATTAATATTATCAAGAAATGGAATGATAAATTGAATTGGATCATCATAATTTTGGTATTTTTTGGATGTTTTAATTAGTCTTTTTTCATTACTTGGCTCAGGAGACTCATTAAAAGACAGTTTAGGAAAACGGAATGGACGGATTACTTAGATTCCCTTGAACACGTCAATATTAATCTAACCAAGCCTAATATCATCATCATTCTCACGGATGATATGGGATATCAGGACATTTCTTGTTTTTGAGCGAAAACCGTACATACTCCTCACATTGATGCTCTGGCAGGTGAAGGTGTTATTTTCACGAATTTTTATTCCTGCTCTCCTATATGCTCACCTTCTCGTGCGGGGCTTTTAACCGGCAAATATCCCGTAAGAACGCATGTTCCCACGGTTTTTTTCCCGAAAAAATCAATTTTTTCTTTATTATCATTCCTATTCACTTACTCTTACGGAGTAAAAGGCATTTCAAAAGATGAGATCACGATTCCTGAAGCATTAAAAAAAGCGGGCTATGCAACGGGAATGCTTGGAAAATGGCACTTGGGAGATAAAAGCCCTCAGTTACTTAATGATAAGGGAGTTGATTTTTTCTATGGTGCCCTCTACAGCAATAACATGAAGCCCTATGAGATTTAAAGAAATAAAAAGATGGAGATTGAGACTCCGGCGAAGATCTGCAAGAATATCAAAGAGAGATGCAAAAACCACTAATTCTGTCGTTCTAAATGAGATAGATTTAATATTTAGCTAACATTTTAGAATCATACTCAATAATAAAAAACATTAAAAAAAATTTTTCAAATTGATAAAAACAGAATAACTTCGCTAAATATATATCTAAAAACTTTTAATTAACGATTGTATTTTAGAACATATCATTTTTTTCATAATTACAATCTTACTAAGTGATATATTCTGGAAAAAAAACTTACTCTTGAATATAAACATAAAAGATTTATTGAGATCAGTCTTGGATTAGGTGGGATTTTTGTTTTTTTTTGGTTGATTTCATTGGAACCTCCAATTCATATTACATTTATCTCTCATTTTATCTATATATGTTCTTTAATTAATATGATGATTTTTGATTTTAAAAACAAACATCTAACCACATTAATGGTTTCAACTCTGCCAACTAATGTTATTACAATAGTAGCTTTTCAGATAGCAGATATTTATTATTCCCTAACAGTTCTGGGGTATTATATACCCGAGCACATGATCAGAAATTTTACCCTTCATGGGATTCCTTCAATTCTTGCCTATTATATTATTCGTATTCAAAAAGGTAAGATTTTCAATTGGGGAATATATAAAAATGTTTTAATTGTTTTTATCTTGTGGTGTTATTTTATGGATTATAGATATACTGATCCCATATACGCTTACCCTTATATGTGGCTTATGTTTGGAAATTTAATTTGGAATACCGTATTTGTATATTTCTTCATTAAATCTAGAGAGAAAAAGTTAGAAAAAATATAAAAATAATATATAGCATAACCTAATTTAATATTAATTATGAAATCTTATCTTAATTTCAAAATTTAAGTTGGAAATAAAGTTGTCTGATGTTAATGAAATCTTGGATAAAGCAAAAAATCTATTTGAAGAAGATAAAATCAATAAAGGATTATCAATTGTTTTAAAACTTTTGGAATCAGAAAGTTCTTTTGAGGAATCCGGTTCTCAAATTATGGAAATTCTAACTGATATGGGAAAAAAGAATCCAGAAATTGTTTTCCCATATATTACTAAATACTATAAATCTATTAAAATATCAAAAATAAGGATGAGAATTATTTCTTTATTTAATATTTTTATCCAAGAACAGATAAATACTGAGGGAGAAATCGATGAAGTAAATCCTTGGTTTTTATTAATTCATACTTTTAAAAAATCTAAAGATCAAAGGGTATTAAATTTTGCTCTGAAGCAAGTAATTGATATTTTCAATAAAGATAAAGAGGATTTTATAAAAAATTATACTTGGATTGCAGAGATCCTTGGAAATAAAACAATTTTAAATTCGGAATATGATAATCAAGAGGAAATTTATGGCTTTTTTGAAAATTTAGTTAATTCAGAACCAAAATTTATTGATGTTATCCTTCCAGTAATAAAGAAAATGTTTAAGAGTGAAATCCTTGCATCACGAATTGAGGCAATTAAGGCAATCGGGTGTTTAAGCTTATATGATGTTTCCAAATTCAAAGGATTTATCTTTAAAATTCAAAAGTTAATTTCAATAAAAAATATTCAATTTAGAAGCTATATTATTCAAACTCTAGGTAGATTTGGATTCTCTGATTTTAATATATTCAAAGCCTTACTCCCGAATATAATTAGAGTCTCTTTTTATCCTGATTTAATACCAGGATTAGGAAAAGTGTTAGCACTACTTATTCAGGATCACTCAGATGACATCTTGAATGAAATTAAAGTGCAATATAATGAGAAAAAATTAAAAGAAGGATTAATAAGCCTGATCCAAAAATTAATCAAAACTTCAGCTAATAAAGTAGATGAAAAATTTATCGATTCTTTAATTGAAATAGAAAAAAATAAAAAAATAATTCAAAAACTTGGAGATATCAAAAGCTCAATTAAAACTTATCAAGATTCCTATAGAATATGTCCAATTTGTTTTACAAACAATAAATTAACTTCAAAATTCTGTGCAAAGGAAGGATTCAAATTAGTTCCAAAGGATGTAAAAATTCTTGAAGAAATAGAGGAAGAAGTAGAAAAGGAAGTAGAAGTTAAAGAAGAGGAAGAAATAAAGAAAGAGGAAGTAAAAAAGGAAGAAGAAGTTAAAGAAGAAGTAAAAGAGGAAGTAGAAGAGATAGAAGCAGAGAAGAAAGAAGAAATTAAAGAAAAGGTTGATATTGAGGAGAAAGAAGTAGAAAAGGAAGAAGAAAAAGAAGTGAAGGAGGAAGAAGTAAACGAGGAAATAAAAGAGATAGAAGCAGAGATGAAAGGAGAAATCAAAAAAAAGGTTGAAATTGAGGAGAAAGAAGTAGAAAAGGAAGAAGAAATCAAAGAAGAGGAAAAAGTGGAGGAAGAAGAAAAAAAAGTGAAGGAGGAAGAGGTAAAAGAGGAAAAAGAAGTCAATGAAGAGGAAGAAGTAAAAGCGGAAGAAGAAGTTAAAGAAGAGAAAGAAATTGAGGAAAAAAAGTAAGTAATAAAAGATTTTCGGGAATAAATTCTATTATAATAAAGATTAAATCATTTTCATGGGATGTTACTTATTAATCAATATAAATCCAGTCTTTCTCTTTATTATATGTGATTAATTTTTGTTTTTCTAATTTTTCTAATGTTTTATGCAACCTAGAATCTTTAATTTCTAAATATTCTTTTAACTCGTTAAAGGAACAATTTTCTTTATTTATGAGAAAAGTTAGGATTTTAAACTTATTTTTGAGCTTTCTTCTGTTTAAAATCGTATCTATCCTTATATTAACATCATGCTGGAATGTCTTTAATTGCATCACATCATTTGCTAATTTACTTATTACTTCATCCCTTGTTTTAAAAACTGTAAAACTGATTTGAAAAAATTTATTAATCTCTTTTTTTATCTCATCTTCTTCAAGAACTTTTAATCTTTCATCAATATCGTGTAATAATTGGATAAAATCTTGTCCTTCTTCATATTTATCGAGTTTAAACACAATAATGATTTCTTTTTCATCGTTATAAAATGAAACTGAATTCCACTTTGCTTCTTCTGTGATCATATAACTTGGAGTGAAATTGTGGCTTATTTGAATTTGCTGCACAATATTTTCTGGAACTTCCATGTCCTCTGGAATCTTCAAAGAAACAATTCCACCTTTCAACTGGTCCCACTTTATCAAGAAAATTCCTTGAGGAAATATTTTCACCTTACATAATTTAATTGAAATTAATCATCAATGTTAAAAAATTAATCTCTAATCTATCAATTAAATATTTTAAATTAAAATATATGCACATAACATTTGGGTATTTTCACCTTACATAATTTAATTGAAATTAATCATTATAAAATAATATAATTTACACTGTGAAAAAACTAATGTGCTCTCAGAAATATCCCTTAATAGATGCTCACTGCCACTTAACGTGGAAATCATTTAATAAAGATTTAGATGATGTTATAAAAAGAGCAAGACAAAATAATTTAAAAGCGATAATTACAGTCTCTGCAACTATTAATGAGGCAGAAAAGAATTTGGAAATATGTAGGAAATATAAAAACTATATATTTCCCTGTATGGGACTAATTCCCAGGCTATATTTCGAGAAAAAAAGTATAGAATTACTAAAACAAAAAATAGAAAAATATCAAAATGAAATTGTTGGTATTGGAGAAGTAGGATTAGATTTCTATTGGGTGAAAGAAAGAGCTGCAAGGTCGGAATTGGTAAAAAAATTTCAAGAATTATTACCTTTTATAAAAAAAATGGGAATTCCTTTAGTAATACATGCACGAGATGCTGAACATAAAACAATGAAAATTTTAAGAAAACAAAATTTTGATGATTATAAGGTTTTATTTCATTGTTATGCAGGTGATACTAATACCATTAAGGAAATTGTATCAAATACTTGCTGGTCTTTTACAGTACCAACTTCAGTAACATATAGAGGAGCTAATATTAATGCCGCTAGACACATACCGTTAGATAGAATGATGCTAGAAACTGATGCTCCATTTCTTGCACCAAATAGAAATATTAAAAGAAATGAACCGAAAAATATTGCCATCAGTGTTAAAAAAGTGGCAGAATTGAAAAAAATTACTGTAGATAGAGTTGCTAACGAGACTACTAAAAATGCTATAAATTTTTTTAATTTGAAAATTTAAATAAAATCTAATTTAACCACCAATAAAAATATAAATTATTTCGATAATACATTAATTTAGGTAAAAATTAATGCCAATCTATACTGTATATATTTTAGAATGCACCGATAAACGAAGACGGCATCAATATTATACAGGATATACAAATGATTTTCAAAGAAGATTTATAGAACATCAAAATGGAAGAGGCGCAAAATTTTGTCGCAATAAAGAACTAATACTAAAATATATAGAAAGTTATCCAAAAAAAATTGAAGCAATGAGAAGAGAAAGAGAAATTAAATCTCTATCTAGAAAAGAGAAAATTGAATTGATAAAAACACAACAAATTTAAGTGCTACTTTTTGAAAAATCTTCGATTTTTAATTGCATTAGTTGGTCTTCCAGCTTCAGGTAAATCTACATTAGCAAACGCAGTTAAAAAGAAAATGGTTGAAAAATTCAAAATAAACGAAGATCACATTTCGATTATTGATCCTGATTTAATTAGAAGTATAATTATTGAAAATGGCGTGGAATTTGATTATACTGTAGAACCATTCATTCGAAAGGAAAATTTGGAAAATATAAGAAAGGAACTTGAGCAAAAGAAAATTGTTATCAGCGATGACTTAAATTATTATCGTAGTATGCGTCATGATTTAAAACTAATAACCGACAGTTTAGATATTCCCTTTTTTATTGTATATTTGAGCACTCCATTAAAAATATGCTTAAAATGGAATAAAAAAAGAGGTTCCCCAATTCCAGATGAGGTTATCTATAAAATCAAGGAAAAAATTGATAAATTTGATCGCTATAATTGGGATTTTCCAATCTATTCTGTGGATTTAAGTGTATCAAAAAATTTAGATGAAGTTTCCAGCGAAATTTTGAATATAATTGAAATTAATCTTAATTTATTAGAAGGAAGTTTTAAAAGATTAAAACTAGAAAAGGTTGGTGAAAATTTAGAAAATAAAAAGACGGAACTCGATGTGCTTACTCGAAAAATGGTTTCAGAAATATTAAAAGAACAAAGAATTCAATTTAATGGCAAGGAAATTAGTAATTTTAGAAAGCAATTTATCAATAAAAATGTTAATTCTGATTTAAGCGTTAGCGAACTCATTAATAAATTTAAAACACTCTTAAGAAATAGAAAAATTGATAAAATAAAGTAGAAAAAATTTTATTCTATCAATGTTTTTTATTCTTAAAATTAAGAGAATTTTTTAAGTATTAATTTACATCTCTTTATCTTGAAGTATTATAATATATCATTATAAAGGACCTATAAAAAATGACGGAATTTTTGACTAAAGCTTCTTTAAGAATAGAGAAATTAGAATCGGAGAGAAGTGGCAGGAGTTTATGCTATATTGACTCCGAAGTAATTAAAAAGATGGGCCTCTCAAATGGTGATATCATTGAAATCTTTGGAAAAAAAAATACTGCAGGCCTAGTAGTCGCTTCTAGAGAAGATAAAGGTAAGGGAACAATAAAAATAGATGGATTAATTCGACTTAATTCTGGTGCTACAATTGGTGAAACTGTAACAATCAAAAAAGCAGAAGTTGATGAAGCAAGAGAAGTTGTCTTGACTCCAACCCGGCCGGATATTGATTTGAAAAGACAAGCTAAATCAATTAAAACTAAATTACTTCAGAAACCTGTTGTTATTGGAGATATCATCAGTATTATGGGAGCTGTAATTCAATCCACTGATCCAGACGATCCAATGAGGGAATTTGCTAAGATGTTTCCATTTATGAAAGGTTCTATGAGAAGTAAGGGAACTCTTGGGACATTAAGGTTAATTGTTGATAATACTGCACCTTCCGGTAAAGTAGTAATAATTTCACAAAATACAAGGATTAGAATAAATAAAAGAGTTGCGTTATTAAATGTTTCGGGAGATATTGTAACATATGACGACATTGGCGGGTTAACCGAGGAAATCCAAAAAGTTAGAGAAATGGTTGAACTTCCTTTAAAGCACCCCGAACTTTTTCACAGGTTAAATATTGATCCACCTAAAGGTGTATTACTATATGGTCCATCTGGTACCGGCAAAACCCTTATGGCAAAAGCTGTTTCTCAAGAATCGACTGCTCATTTTATCCATATAAATGGACCGGAGATAATGAGCAAATTTTACGGTGCTTCTGAAGGTAGATTACGAAATATTTTTCGAGAAGCCGAAGAAAAAGCCCCTTCTATAATTTTCATTGATGAAATCGATTCTATTGCACCAAAACGTAGTGAAGCTATGGGTGAAGTCGAAAGAAGAGTTGTTTCTCAATTATTATCCTTGTTAGATGGCCTTACAAGTAGAGGTGAAGTGATATGCATTGGTGCAACTAATAGAATCAATAGTATAGATGAAGCTCTTAGACGACCAGGTCGATTTGATCGAGAAATTGAATTTAGAGTCCCAGATAGTAAGGGGAGAAAAGAAATCTTACAGATTCACACGAGAGGTATGCCCTTAGAAAATGATATAAGACTTGATTACTACTCTGAAATCACTTATGGATTTGTTGGAGCCGATATTATGGCCGTATGTAGAGAAGCGGCAATGTATGCATTACGTAGAGTATTACCTAAAATTAATCTTGATGAGCCTATACCTCCCGAAATTATTCAAGAATTAATAATTACAGATGAAGACTTTATTCGGGCGATTAATTCAATCGAACCGAGTGCTATGAGAGAAATTATGATAGAAGTTCCCAATGTACAATGGGAAGATGTTGGAGGTTTAGAGGACATTAAACAAGAATTAGTAGAAGCTATTGAATGGCCTTTGAATTTCCCAGAATTATTTAAAAAAGCTGGCATTAGAACAATAAATGGGGTTCTACTTTTTGGTCCGCCCGGATGTGGGAAAACTTTACTTGCAAAAGCAGTTGCTACTGAGAGTAAATGTAATTTTATTTCAATTAAAGGTCCGGAAATATTCTCAAAATGGGTTGGTGAAAGTGAAAAAACAATTCGAGAAATCTTTAGAAAAGCACGTCTAGCCGCACCTTCAATTGTATATTTTGATGAGATTGATGCTATAACTTCTGGAAGGGGTGGTTTTGAAGGATCTCATGTATTTGAATCAATTGTGAACCAAATTTTAGTAGAAATGGACGGATTGGAAAAAAGAGAAGGAATTGTA
>JAHLWH010000138.1 GCA_019058015.1 Promethearchaeota archaeon
ACACAAATGATGCAAGGTTTTTTGAATTTAGATGAAAGAGTTTTTATAAGTCTTAATGATGGCATAGTGCTTACCCCTAACAACTCTAGGGGTAATCTTGGGACAGTAAAAAGGAACAAGCCACTATCAACATTATGATCGTTGAAAATTGCCTTTAATGCAGGATTAAGAGTAATCATTTGAGATGGTCCTAAATCTACCGGATTTTTTAATGACACCCAATCAGGAGCCACTGCTCTCATCGATTGAATTGTAACTTCCCCAAGTTTAGCAAGAATAAGTCCTTGTTTTTCTAACTCATCGCATGCCAAAATTCCGATACTACCAGAGCCAGTTATAATGGCTACATTTTTTCCACTAGGTAAAGGTTGTGTAGCAAAAACTTGAGCAATATTAAACATTTCATAAAAATTATCTACTCGAAAAGTACATGGATATTGCTTAAAGATAGCGTCAAATATCCGATCATTACCAGCTAATGACCCAGTATGACTTTTAATTGCGTTAGAACCCAGTTCACTTCTCCCGTTTTTAAGAATTATAATTGGTTTTGTTATTTTTTTCAAGACTTCGATAAAAGCATCACCTCTCTTTACTCCTTCTAAGTATATTGTTATCACTTTAGTATCTGGATCATTTTCAAAATATTCTATCATATCAATTTCATCGACATCAATCTTGTTCCCTAGCGTTACAATCTTTGAGAAACCGATCTTCTGACCAGTACTAGCCCAATCAATAAATACATTTCCTAAAACACCAGATTGAGCAATAATTGCAATATTACCCTTCACCGTTTTTGAAAAATCTACATCAGAACTAGTAAATTCATTATAGAAATTCGTAACACCTACGCAATTAGGGCCAATTATACGAACATTAGATCTTTTAGCGATTTCCTCTAATTCCTCTTGATATTTAATATATCTCTTAATACCTGTCTCTGCAAAACCAGCTGTTTCTATTATTATTCCTTTTACATGCTTATCTACGCAATCTTTTACAGCTTGAACTACACTCTCATTTCCTACTAAAATTATTGCTAAATCAATATTATTAGGAATATCCTTTATGTTTTTATATGTTTTATGACCAAAAATAACATCTTTATATAAATGCACTGGGTATGTCTTAAATTTTGAATTTAATAAATATTTGGTGTTCCAAAAACCAAATCTTGGACTATCAGAAGCTCCGATAATTGCTATTATTTTTGGATCGAAAAAGAAATTTAAACTAGACTGCTCTAAATTATTTGTATTTTGTTTTATTTCATTCTCCATAATTTTTTTAATATTCTCACGTTTAATAATGTTGATCTAAAATAGAAAGAAAAATTGAGATTTAATAAATTAATAAGTATATTTTTTTATTAGATTTCCTTTTTGTAAAATAATAATTTCATTTAGGATATACCATCAATAGGTTTTTTGTTGATAAAAGCAAATTAATTATTAATTGTAGTTATAAGGAGATTAAAAGGTGAAAAATAAAGAAGAAATTATAAAAAAAATTAAGGAAAATCTCCCATTTTTAAAAAAAACATTTAATGTTAAAATAATTGGTTTATTTGGGGCTTATGTGAGAGGGGAGCAACGAGAAGAAAGTGATGTTGATATTCTTGTAGATTTTCTGAAACCTATAGGATTCTTTAAATTTATAGAATTGGAAAATTATCTAATTGAAAAATTAGAAATTAAAGTTGATTTGATTCCCATAGATGCTTTAAAATCTTTAATAAAACCCTACATTCTAAAGGAGGTTATTTATGTCTAAAATTAGAGCTGTTCAAATTTTTCTGGAGGATATTCTTGAATCTATAAAAAAAAAAATAAATATACTCATGGTATCAGTTATAATGAATTTTTACAAGATGAGAAAACCCAGGATGCTGTCGTGAGAAATTTAGAGATAATAGGTGAGGCTGTAAAAAATATTCCTAATGATTTTAAAGAAAAACATCTGGGAATAAATTGGAAATTAATAGTTGGAATGAGGAATAAACTTATTCATCGATATTTTGGTGTTAGCCAATTGATTGTGTGGGAAACGATAAAAACCGATATCTCAGAATTAAAACCAAAGATTGAAGAGATTTTAGAAGAAATAAAAGCTAAGTAATGAAATAATCTAATACACTTTTATTAAGAAATTTTATTTTCCATTAAATTTTTAAAAACTTTTAAACAATATACCTTTTTAATCCATAACAAATAATAATTTATTATTTAAATCTGAAAGCTAATTAGAAATTATTAAATTAAAATGATTATAGAGAATAATGGAGGTATTTTACAAAAAGGTGTAAAAAATGTCTGATGTTCGCATTGGTGTATTTGTTTGTAGATGAGGTATAAATATTGCGGGGGTTGTCGATGTTTCAAAAACCGTCGAAGAGCTGGATAAAGAAGAAAATGTCTGGGCTTGGGAGTACTTAAATATATGCACGGACACAGGAGCAGATTTTATTACTGAAAAGATAGAAGAAAAAAATCTTGAAAGGGTTGTTGTAGCGGCTTGCACTCCAAGAACACATCAACCAGTATTTCACAGTATCCTAAAAGATGCAGGCTTGCCTCCACGAATGCTTGAATTTGTAAATATCAGAGAGCATTGTAGTTTTGTCCATATGTCAGAACCAGAAGAAGCAACTGTAAAGGCAATTGAATTAATCAAAGCAGGTATCGCGAGAGCAAATTTATTAGAAGCTGTGCCAACCAAAATAGTTCCCGTAAAGAAATCTGCTTTAGTTGTTGGTGGCGGAATAGCGGGTTTGACAGCAGCTATTGATTTAGGAAATGAAGGCTTTAAAGTCACTCTAGTAGAAAAAAAATCTACTACGGGTGGAAGAATGGCTCAATTGGATCGAACTTTCCCAACAGATGATTGTAGTATCTGAATCTTGGGTCCTAAAATGTTAGAAGCAAATCGTCATCCTAATATTACTATAATGTCTCTAGCTGAAATAAAAGAGATAACAGGATATATTGGAAACTTCGAAGTTAAGGTACAGAAAAATCCAAGATATGTGTATGAAGAAACTTGCACGGGTTGTGGTCAGTGTACGGATGTTTGTCCAATATACATTCCAAACTATTTCGATGAAAATTTTTCAGCTAGAAAGTGTATTGACATTGCATTTGCACAAGCAGTTCCAGCAATTTACGACCTTGATAAAGAGTGGTGCGTAGAATGCTATGCTTGTGTTGATTCGTGTGATGTTCATTGTATTGATTTAAGTCAAGAACCCGAGATTGTTGAACTCGAAGTTGGAACGATTATAATCGCAACCGGTTGGGACCTATATCAAGGAGATGAATATGGATACGGAAAATATGAAAATGTAGTAACACAAATTCAACTTGAAAGGATTCTCTCTCCAAATGGTCCAACTCTTGGCCATTTAAAGCGTCCATCCGATGGAAAGAGACCAAAAAACATATTATTTATTAATTGTGTTGGCTCAAGAAACGAGGAGCATCCGTGGTGCAGTAATGTATGCTGTCTTTTATCAGTAAAAAATTCAAAACTAATAAAGTCAGAATATCCAGATGCAAATATTGTGGTTTCATACATAGATATGAGATGTGCAGGGAAAATGTATGAAGAATATTATAAGCGTTCCAGAGAAGCCGGAATTATGTATATAAATGGGAAAGTAGGAAAATTAATTGAAGATCCAAAAACTAAGAATCTTGTCGCTAGTATGGAATCAATTGGGACTGGAGGTATTGTAGAATTTGAAGCTGATTTAGTAGTTCTATCTTCAGCATCATTACCTTCAGCTGGAACTGATGAGATTGCACAAGTTCTAAAATTGGAGAAAAGCCCTAGTGGTTTCTTAAAGGAATTTCATCCAAGACTTGATCCCATCGAAACTAAGTCGCCTGGAATCTATATTTGTGGTTCTTGCCAAGGGCAAAAAGCGATCGATGCAACTGTCAATCATGCAAGAGGGGCAGCACAAGCTGCTTCAATTCCGATGAACAAAGGAGAATTTGTTATTGAATTAATTCGGGCTGATCCGATTGATGAAAGGTGTGCAAAATGCTATATGTGTATAGAAACATGCCCTTATAGCGCCATCTCGGTTAATGAAGCTGGACAAATTGAAGTTGATCTTATAAGTTGTAGAGGATGCGGTATGTGTGCTGCAACTTGTCCATCAATCGCAATTGAGCTTCGTTATTACCGAGATTATCAATTCAATGCAGTAATTGACTCATTATTCGAAGCATAAACAAAAGGAGGAAAAAATCATGAGTTCTGATATAAAGATTGCATCCTTTATGTGTTGGAAATGAGGGTATGGCTCTGGTGATATGGCTGGTACTATTCGCGCACAATATCCAATAAGTATTAGACCGATATTAGTTCCTTGCGCTGGAAGAGTTGGTTCAGAGCTAGTTATGAGAACAATCGGTCGTGGTGCCGATGGAGTTCTAATTGTTGGATGATATCCAGGTGAATGTGATTTCGAAACAGGGAATAAATTTGCATGGAGAGAAGTTGAATATCTTAATGAAGTTTTAGATACTATAGGTTTTTCTAATAAAAGAGTTAAAATGGCATTCTGCACTTCTGCAGAAGGACAAAAATTTCAAAGAGTAGCAACCGAATTTGACAAAGAAATTCGAAAACTAGGAAAAAACCCCCTCAAAAACAAAAATTCCGATAAGAATGAATAATGTGAAAAAATCCTGGTCGCATTATGACTACCTATTGCAATGGGATCGGAAATAAGTAATTTTTTTAAAAAAAATACCAAAAAAAAGGTTAATAATTGTAAAATAGTATAGAATTGGTGAAACTCTTGGAACCAATGGAAGAATTCTTAATAAAATATGAAGATGTTAAAAATATTTTATCATCCCTACTAAAAGAAAAGGTAGTGTCGAAGATAATTAGTGGTGAGATCAAAAAAGGTCATTTTGCGTTATCTCCAAAATTGGTATCAACACCAGAAGAATTAAATGATTTACCGCTTTCTCAACTTATTACTTATGGTTATGCTCGAACCGATAGTGCATCTAAATATTTACATAAAAATGCAAATGGCGCATTGGACGAAAAAATAGGGCTTATTGCTCGTCCTTGCGATACAAGAGCAATAATCGAACTTATTAAATTACATCAAATCAATCCTGATAATTTATTTATTATTGCAATTGAAGATATGGGACTAATCCCGTCTTCAATGATTACAAAGATATTTAACAAAAGAAAGGAGTTTGATCAAAGTAAAATAATTCGGGATAAATTAACCGCTGAAAATCTTACCCTTGTCTTAGATGGTGGGAGTTTAGAGGTTTTGGAGTTTAATGATAATTTAAAAATAGCAGATAATTGTTTGAGATGCCTAAGAAAAGTTCCTGTTATAGGTGATTTATCGATAAGTGATATCGGAATCTCCGTAAAATCAGATGATTTAATATTACGTATTTATTCTGAGAAGGGAAAGTCTGCTGTTGAGAAAGCTGGAATTAAAACCAGAAAAATTCCCGATGACCTAAAAAAACACAATACTGAAAGAGTAGCGACTATTTTAAAAAATGCTGAAGAAAAACGCACTAAAGATTTGGAAGAATGGAAAACTATGAATCAAGATGAAAAATTGGAAATGTTAAACAAATGCACTATGTGTGGTCTCTGCATTCGCGGTTGCCCAGTATGCTACTGTATTGATTGTATTTTAATGCAAAAACGAAAAGAAAAATCAATTAATAATACTGCATATCAATTAACCCGCGTTGCACATGTCGCTGACAGATGTGTGGAATGCGGTAATTGTGCCAATAATTGTCCAATGAACTTACCATTATCTGAATACTTCCAATCATTAATTGATACATTTAAAGAGAAATTTAATTATGTTGCTGGAGAATCAGTTGACGATATTCCATTCCGCTCTGGTAAAGCAATAAAGGAAATGGAATTAGAAAAAACCGCTTAAAAATATAATTTTTTATTAAATTCTTACTTAATTTTTTTGAATAATTAAAGGGCGCAACCCTTTTGTCAATCTTTCACTAACATTTTTTGAAAGATATCATCCAAATTATATAGGTTTTTTCAGACTCTCAAAATAATTAGTAAAATTTCCAATCGCTTTTAAAATAAAAATAGTTATGAGATATAAATCGAAGAATTTAAATTCATATTTACTTTTTTATATCCTATTAATTTATTGGGATAAGAAATGTCAATTATATTATCCAAAAAATCTCAAGAATTCATAAAAAAAAATAAGATCTCTAATTTATTCATCGATATTAATTTTATTGAAGAAAAATGCGTTCAAATTTATGAACCAAAAATAAAAATAATAGAAAGAACAGATTTAAACGAATATAATAATTTTGAAAGTATATCTTCTGAAAAATTGACTATTTTTTTATCAGAAAAATTTATCCAAATTTATGGACAATTGACTGAATATTATTTAGATTTTGCTGGCTTTCTTAAAAAAGAGTTGATTATTGAAAATGCTGAACCAATTATAAAAAACCTTTGCAAAATTGGAAAATAAAGTAATTTAAAAAAATATTTACATGGGGATTTCCATAAAATATGCCAAAATATAATCCAAAAGAAGCAAGGGATACTAAAAGAAGAAGACAAAAAAGAATCGCAACTCAAAAAAGGAAAAGAAATTTTAGGAGTTTTACTCATTATGCCCCAATAATTGGGGTTATTGTTATGTTGTCGATTGTTGTAATATCTATTTTTTATTTAGTTGGAAACGAGAATGAACTGGCGGCTGGAGGAGTTGATGATGACAGTGGAAATAATAATGATAATCAACAAAATGAGATTCCTAATTTGTATCAAACAGATTTAACTTTTACGACGATTGAAGGGGATACAATTAAATTAGCAGATCATAAAGGAAAAGTTATTATTTTATTTTTCTTTGGCTTAAATTGTTACCCTTGCGATGTTGAAGCTAGTATTTTAATCGATATCGATAATTATTATTCAAATAGTGAGGCATTAATTATTCCTATTGCTACTGACCCCACATATTCATATAACGATTTAAATAATTGGAAAAATAATTATAACCCAAGTTGGGATATCGTTCGTGATGATATTTCTCACTCATATAGTAGCTATTTCAGCATTGCGTACCTCCCTACAGTAATAATTTTGGACAAAAATGGTAATATTGAAAAAAAAATAATTGGTCCCGATCAAGGAAGTTATGATAATATAAAAGAGGAAATTGATACATTATTATAATTAAAGAATATTTTTAACGTATATGAAAAAAGGAGAGATTTAAATAATGGCTGATATAATTTTATTTTTATTGGCAATAAGTGGTGGAATAGTTTCTTTTTTAACGCCATGTAATCTAGCAATATTACCATCGTTTATTGCTTATCTTGGAAACCAGGCAAATTCAACCAAAAAAAGCACTCTAATGAGTTTTTTCTTTTCATTAGGGTTTTGTTGTATGTTTTCGATAATCGCTGCCTTGTTTATAGTTATTTCTGGTTTTATTAGATTTACATTTTGGTTAAAATTATTCTCAGGTATTGTAATAATATGTTTGGCAATCTATCTCTTCACTGCAAAACAATTTACACGAAAAACTCCCTTTTATAAATCATCTCAAAAATCTAATATCAAAAATAAGAATTTGAATTCCTCTAAAATAAGTGAAAATACTGAAGAATTTAATATTTTAGAATTAGATGATGAAACAATGAAATATGTGGGTTATAGTGGAGCATTTATTCTTGGATTTTCTCTGGGTTCAACTTGGATTGGATGTATTACACCTATTTATTTGGCAATCGTTACAATTGCTTCGAATCAAGAAAGTTTTATAGTAGGTATGTTTTTATTTTTCTTTTACGCGTTAGGCATGATGATTCCATATTTAATAATAGGTGCTTCAATAGGAAAAATAAAACAAAGATTTTTTATTAAACTAATTAAGATTGGTTCAAAAATTCAAAAAATATTTACAATTATCTTAATATATATTGGATTTGAATTAATTTTATCGGCTTTTGGTATTCCTGGGTTGTTACCTTTTATTTAAATTTCATCATCACTATTTTATCGGGACTAAATGAAAACTGTTTGTAGATTAAATCATTTTATGGAATTTTATATTTTGGGAATAACCGGGAATAACCGTCATAATTACTTTAGATTTTCGTATAGCGTTAAACTCTTAAGAGTTCTCAATATTATACCCTATTTAATAATTAACCCTCAACAATTTTGAACCTAAGTCAAGTTTAAATCTAAACGATCCACAATCATTCAAATATCATTCTTAATTATTCAATGTGAAAAAAGAGAAATTTGAAAAGATTTTGAATTATAATTTAAAAAAATTTACAGAAAAGGAAATAATAAGGTAAGATTAAGTAAAACTGATGTAAGTAGATGATTTAATTTTTCATAAAAATGAAATTTTTTAATAAAACAAGACATCTTTAAAAATAAATTAATTTTATCGTCAAATAACTGATTTTTTAAAATAATACTCTAAATTTTAAAGAGGGGGCAACCCTTTTGTCAATCTTGCACTAACATTTTTTGAAAGATATCATACAAATTTAATCTATTTCTTTAGTTTTTTAAAGTAATGGGCAAAATATTCATTTTCTTTTCCGAATTTTTTCATAATGATCTTTTTGAGTGAACCCATATCTAATCGTTGCTTGACCTTTTCTCATCAACATCCAGCATCAGGATGTAGCTTAATCTCACTATCTGGATACAAATTGAAATCCAAATTATCCCGAAGAGGCATAAACTGTCTATTAGGTCCATAAGCATTCACAGCGCAGTCGTCGTATATCTCATTTTTTTGTGGATTCCAGAATAATTGTAGATAAGTTTTAATATAGCCCTCATATAAAGGGAATGGAGAATTTTCTGGATTTTCTAAAACATGTTTATCCACAATAGCTAATGCTTCAATAAATTTAGCGTCGTCCTTTACTAATACCTCATATTTTTTACCTTCATTGAGCCCTTTTACAGGTGCAAAAATTGTAAATTCAATTTTTTTAATTTTTCACCACCATTTTTTTTTAATAAATTAATTTAATGACAAAAAAGTTATTTAAAATTTAAGATTTAAAGTCTGAAAGTGTGTGTGTTTTTCATTTATCTTTTTAGGTTATTTATATTTGCTGATGGCTTCTTCATATCTTTCCCAAAAACCATGGCTTCTTCATATCCTTCCCAAAAACCACGCCTTCCTAAAAATCTACCTAAATATACCATAGACAGCATCACAGGAACTTCCCAGAATAACCCCATTGTAGTACCTAACGCCGCAATTGAACCAACTCCATACATCGCAACAGCAACGGCAATAGCAATCTCAAAATGGCTCGAAGAGCCAATAATTATTGTAATTATTGCATAACGATAGCTCAATTTTAACAGTTTGGTGATTAATATATTGTAACCAACAACAATAGCAAATCCAACTAAGAGGGGGATAGTAATTAATAACAATAAATCTGGGTTTCCTACAAGGACTTCGCCGTTTAATGAAAATAATACAACTAAAGTCATCAGCAATGCAATTATTGCTACTGTCGATACAGCGGGTTTATACTTAGTGTTAAACCACACCTCCCCTTTTGTTTTAGTTAAAGCTTTCTTAGTTATTATCCCTAACAATAGTGGTAGCCCAATAAATACAGCTAAAGAAATCAATAAGGTCATCGGATCTAAAGGAATTTTTTTCTCTAAAGTAATATTTGCTAGAAATACTAGGAGAGTTACAACAGGTATATACAAAAAAATAATAGTGACCGTATTTAAGCTAGTTGTAACTACATTTTGTTCTTGATTTCCTTTTGCCATCCAACCCCATACTAATACCATAGCAGTACATGGACTACTGCTAAGTAAAAGAACAGCTAAAACGAGTTGTTCATTTACTCTTAGGAATAAGATTGCCATTGCAGCACCCACTAAAGGAGCTACAATCCAATTGGATAATAACGTTAATATTATTGGTTTGGGATTTTTTCCCAATTTTTTCAGCTCAGATACTTGGAGATTTAACATTGCTGGATACATCATAAGAAAAAGGCAGATACCAATAGGTATAGAAATCCCCGCAATTTGCCAAGAATCAATCGTCTCACCTATTCCAGGAACGAACTGCGATAGTAAGATCCCTAATAACATGCATAATGCGATCCAAATAGGAAGTAATTTCTCGAAAAAACTGATCCCTTTAGGTTTTTCTTTATTACTTTCTACTTCCGCCACAAGTCCCGCCTCAATTTCTGTCAATTTTTCCTTCTTCCATTTTTTCCTTTTTAGATTTAATTAATATTGATTCAATAAATTTAAATTATTTAATAAATAGATATATTTAAATCTATCTATTTAATATAAGAATTAATTAAAAATTAATATACTAAGATTATGGAAAAAAAAACAATTGAAGAAATTAAAAAGTTAATTGAATGTATTGGTCTTAATGTAGATGTAAATGAATATATTAAAGAATTAAAGAAAAACAAAGATAAAATTTTATCTAATACTGACTTTAAAAAGATGGTTAATTTTCATAAAGCGCTTGGACATAGGTCTAGGTATTTAATTTATAATTTGATAAAGAAAAAAAAAATGTGCATATGTGAGTTAAATGTGATTATAGACTTAGCCCAACCAACAATTTCACATCATGTGAAAATTTTAGAACAAGCAGATTTGATTGAAGGAATAAAAAATGGTAAATTTACTCATTATCAAATTATAAAGGAAATTAATTAGTTTCTAAAATTAATTAAGATTTGAACTTCTATATTTAAAGTTATTTTTTAAGTTCTAGCAATTAATATTTTTTTCTCGTAATTTATCCAAGATATAATTCGAAATTTTTTCAACTTCTTCCTGATTCACATCGTTTGCCTTAGGGATTTTTTGAAAAGCGTAAGGATCATTTAAATCTAAATCTTGTTTAGGAACGAATTGTTGAAGGTTAATTACTAAATCGGGTTTTATATCAAGAGCTTTTAGGATCTGAACCATACATGATGTTCTACAACCATCAATTACTATTATATAATTTGAAAATAATCGTTGTTTAGTCATTTCAAAAAGATTTTCTTTCTTAAGTAAATAATTTCTTAAAAAAAAAGTTGAGCAAAAAAATTCACTAAAATTTGAGATTGAATCATTAACATCTAAGTTTAATGCAATTTTGCGTGCCAATTCCCCATTATATTCAGATCCTGAGCAGGGTATTAAGATAATACTTTTTTCAGGTGTTTTCATTTCTGTCATTTGTATCATCCAATTTTATTACTATATTATGCCTTTTTCTTTCAAAAGTTCAGGCAATTTTTGTTTGAATAGAAATGGAGATGTAAAAATTACTTTTCCCTCAACAACTACGCTATTACCGCGCAAATTTAATTTACGAGCTTCTTCAGAATCTAAATTTTTAGTTTGAAATTTAATTTTTTTTTTATAATCCTGAAAAGCCGAAAAAACAGAATTCATAAATCTTTCCCATATACACGCGCATGTATTTAATGGCACATAAATATCGACTTTAAGTTTATGATCTACATCATTATCCTTTGACATAATACCACCCTACTTAAATTTCAGCTTGTATTTCTACAATTTTTTTAAATTTTTTATTCCTTTTTATCAAATTATCGATAGTTGCTAACAATTTGAATATTTGAGGATCTTTAATTCTATAAAGCACTTTCACGCCTTCTTTTCTTCCAACGATTAAGTCAGCATTCATCAATTTTTTTAAATGCCTAGAAAGCGTAGATTGGGACTTTTCGAACACTTTCTCCAAGTCACAAGCGCACAATTCCTCTCCATGTCTAAGAAGGCTTAGAATTTCGAGACGAGATACATCAGACAGGGCGTTTAATAACTTTAATCTTAAATTTTGAAGATCCACATTAAATTCAAATTTGCATTTTTATACATATATTCATAATAAATATCTTATTCTTAAAATAAAAAGGTTGTCATTATAAAATAAATCTGTTTTAATTATTTAATTTTATGTGTTCATGCGCGATAGTGCATATATTTAAATAATATATTATTTATTTTATCATAGAAAAAAAAATTAATTTCCGTGAAGAAGAATGGCAGGAAACGAGAAAGAAAAGGAAGAAAAGGAAATCGGTTTTGTAATGTGCGTTTGTACTGGAAAATGCCCTGGATTCGCAAGAATGGATATTTGGGATTTTATCAATAGAGTTCGAGTGGAATTGCCAGTAGAATACGGTTTTATTCACCCACAATTATGTGAGGAAGATGGTGATAGATTTCTTGATGATTTTTTACGACCTGGGAGAAAATATATAGTTGCTGGTTGCGCTCCAAATATGCAATATAAATTATTCCGGGACGCATTTAAAAAGGCAGGACTTGATGTTAAAAAGGATCTAATTCCTTTAGACATACGAGAGATGACTACTGATGAAGCCGTTGATTTAGTGGAAAAGAAATTAGAAGAATTGGAGGAGGATGGTGATAATGGGTGAAGGATACGATGCTGATAAAGAAACTTTTATGAGCGTTCCCAGGAAAAAAATACCATGGTGGCCTACGATAGATTACGAAAAGTGCGATTTTTGCATGGAATGCGATAAATTCTGTCCGCATAATGTATACGCAAAAACTAACGATGATAATAAAAAATTAATTGTAAAAAATCCTTATAATTGCGTCGTATTTTGTCGCGTATGTGCAAAAGCGTGTGCTCCAAACGCGTTAAAATTTCCGGATAAGAGAAAGATTACGAAATTAATTAAAAAATTGAGGTCAGAACAAAAAGGAGAATCACAGTGACAAACTATAAGCTATGTATAATACCATGTAATGGATTAGATAAATCATTAGGGATAATTGCGCGAACTGTTGCCTTAAAAACCATCGAAAAAGAACCAAAAATAGAATTAATTTGCCCCGTTTTGTTAAACAATGGGGAGAAAAAATACGAAGAAATCTTAAAATCTTCTAAAATTGTTGTAGTTGATGGTTGTATGACAGGATGTGCCACCAAATTAATAGAAGAAAGAAATCTAAAGATATTTAAAAAAGTATTCATCCCCGAAATGTCTAAAAAATTTAAATTAAAACCTGGAAAAAATTTAATCTTGACGGAGGAGGGAATTAACTTAGCTAAAACGATTGCTACTGAATTAATTGAATCATTAGATCGTTCTGATGACGAGATAACTATTGAATATAAAGAGATAGAAGATATTGACTATTTTGATATAACTGTTGATAAATTCTATTTTCGAGTGCCGAAAAGTGGATTTAATTTTAACGAAAACGATTGCTGGATAAAACCAGAGGGAGATTTAGGTTTAATTGGTATCACAGATTATTTACAGAACAGCGCCAGCGATATCATGTTCGTGGAATTACCCGAAATTGGTGGGAAAATTGAACAATTTGATGATGTTGGAAGTTTTGAATCGGTAAAAACTGTTTTACAATTGATTTCACCTGTGTCTGGAGAGATTGTATCTATAAACAAACTATTAGAGAAACAGCCAGAACTCTTAAACCAAGATCCTTACGGAAAAGGATGGTTTGCTGAAATAAAATTAGCAAATTTCGAAGAAGATAAGGAACTTTTAATGGACTGTTCAGAATATTTTGAATATATGAAAAATAAAATTATGAAAGAAAGTGAGCATTTAAAAAAAATGAAAAGTGAGAAAAATGACTAAAAAAAAAGTATTCATTATCCCTTGTAGCGGAATAGGCAAGGTTTTTGGTAGTATTGGCAGAGAAACCGCATATATCGTAGCAAATGAGTTATCAAGAGAAAAAGCTGCATTGGAATGTCTCCCTTTAATAGTGAAAGGGAAAAGCGAAGTTATTGAAGCGTTAAAAGAGAATAAGGTAATTACGATTGATGGATGCCCTTTAAAGTGTTCTTATAATAATTTAATGGAGAAAGTGGGAAAGGTTGATTCACAATTCATGACTACAAATGTAGTTAAGGAAAATCGGGACTTGAAACCTGAACCAAAAATTATACCAATAGGTGAAAACACTAAAAAATTATCCCAAAAATTAGCAGAACAAGTTGCAAAAGAAGTGGATAGATTACTTGAAGAAGAGGGAGTGGAATAGTCAAATGAAGAAGAAGGTGGGAATTATTGCATGTAGTGGGGAAAATTTATTGGGGGGCACTTTAAGCCGTGCAGCAGCAAGAATTGTAGTTGAAAAATTACGCCCTAATAATACTATTATATTATGTCAGCCTTTATTCGCAGCTGGTGGGTTAGAAAGGCATGGTGGACAAGATGAGCGAGATTTTGCTAAAAATCACCCAACTATTACTATAGAAGGTTGTAAAGAAGAATGCTCAAAAATTGCGGTTGAGCGATATAGCGGACCTGTTGCAGCAACCATAAGAGTTGACGAGATTATGGAAGCTCATTTCGAACTAAATCCTGAATCTCGGGAAGATTTAGGAGAAAACGGGATGAAATTAGCAGAGATAGTCGCTGAAGAGATTGCGAAGAAGGTTGACGAATATTTTCGGAGAGAATAAAAGGACTTCAGCCTTTTGCTTTTTTTTAAATTCCCTTTAATAATAAAAAGAGATGGTGTGTGATTAAAAGAATAAATGGTTTGAAAATTGGTATTATATCTGATGGAAAATACGGAGAAAGGGCTTATGAGAATTTTAGACAAATTTTTGCAACCGAATGGATTCTTGTTCCCGATATTCCATCAACAGTAATGCTTGATGAGGAAATTGAACTGGACATTCCCGACTGCGATCTTTACATTTCTTATGTAAGACATCCAGATATGATACTTCAGCTAGCAGAGCTTCAGAAATCTTTGATTTTAGGAATCACGCCTGGAATTGGATTATATCATCAAGCAAAACGGATTAATCCTAAAGTTATTAGCCCTCGCACGATGTGTTCATTAGAACCAAACACTGGTATCCCAGAAGTGGATGAATTTGCGAAATATTTTGGAAGACCCATTTTTAATATAGAATCGAATTCCCAAGGAAATATAACTGATGTTTTCGTTATAAGGTCATCTCCTTGCGGTTCTTCTCAAGCTGGAGCAGATTTTTTTAAAAATAAAAAGCTAAGCGTTCAGAATTTACAAGATCTCGCCCTAAGCGTGTGTCACGAATGCAGGGCACCAAGGTTCGGGCACACTTGTGACAAAGAAGTCTCTGGAATAATTCACATGTTATCGTTCGTAAGTAATATTAAACTTGACGATAATTCGGAGTTAAGTGAAGACTTGAAAATATTTATCAAAGATATTAAAATTGAATATCAAAAGCGTGCAAAAATCGAATAATGAAAAATAAAAAAAAATAAGTTTTAAGTCTTTTATTAAAAATTTATCCAGAAAAAGGCGTTTATTTTTCTCAATATGCTTGGTATGAAATTCCATTCATTTACATCTATAATTATTTTTTACACGCCGGAGTTAGTTTAACTTTTGCCTTTCTAATGTCTGGGATTATTCAAGTGTTTATCTCTCAAGAGATTATCATAGAGTATCTCGGGTCTAAAAAGAAGAAAAATCTTTTATGATGGGACAGATCTATGATGTCGTTTCAATGGTACCAAATAGTAGATTTTTTAAATGGAAAGGAGTTGCATTGTATACAGTAATATATTTCTTATTTTCTGTGATTTCCGGAATTTTTTATGGACTTTTATTAGGAGAATTATGAATATTTCATTTTGTATCTTTTTTCTTTTTTTTTCATCAATCACAAATGGAAATCATTCGTTTTAAATTACATATTGAGGTTTTTTAAAGAAGAAATTTATATATTTTTTAAGGTAAGCTCAATTAATATATATATATTTTTTTTTGAGAATTATTAGAAGGGGGATCAGACCGTCCGTCGTAAATCATCCATTAGATAGATGTCATTAACTTGTTAAGTCATCATTTCCCAAATTTATATTGAATTTGATATTTTAAAAAAATATGTGAAATTAGCAATAATTATAAAATATTTTTTAATATAGAATTAATTTAAGTAATTATTCTAAAATGGATAATGTTAAAATAAAAAAATATGGTGTGAAGAAAAATGTCTTTACCATCCAAGAAAATTATTGAAATTCAAGATAATGTTTATTCTCATGAATTCAAAATGTTAAATCATGTGAGTGAATTAATTTTTAATAATGATAAATGCATTGAGTGTGATTTTTGTGCAAATGTTTGTCCCAAAGAATGCATTGGCTCTCCAGAAGATATGGGAATTGAATCAGATTTAAAAAGATATATCGATATTGATAAATGTATCTTCTGCGGAATTTGTTCTTTTACGTGTTCTGGATTTGCATTAAATTTGCGAATTAATGGTGAGCCCAAACTTCTTCTTATAGAGAATGGATCTCTTCCTGAATTAAAAGCAAAAGAACTTAAAATTAAGGAAACGGGTCAGAAAATTCAAAAATTGGTAGAAGGAACTACGAAGATTGAAAGCACAGAAAAGAAAGTTAAAGCTGTTGAGGATTTTGTAAAAGAATGCGTAGTTGGAGCGCTCTCAAACAAAGAAACCGAAATTATCGTAGATAAGGATCAGTGCATCAATTGTTTTAAATGTCAAAAGGCAGCTGAAAAGAATTATCCAAAAATAAATGTGGATGTTACTCGTGCTCGTATCCCAAATGAGGGTGAAGTCTCATCCGTATGGAAAAGAATCACCGAGGCATTATTAGGCTTGCCAGCAGCTATTACAGATCTTCAAGGTCCAACAAAAAAGAAAATGACCGAGCAAGTACTTAATTTATTAGGAAAACAAGCAAAATAAATTTTTATTTAACTCTTTTTAAACTTTTTTCAATTTTAATCATAAATAATTAAGATCTTTTTTTAAAAAGATTAAATATTAAGTGAAATTAAATACAACTATCTTACATTAAAATTAATTAAAATAATCATATAAAAATTAAATAAAATTAAATAGGTTGAAGAAATATGGTAAAGCGTGTAGCTATCAACGGTTTTGGACGTATTGGCAGAAATTTTTTCAGAGCTGCTTGGGGAAATCCCGGTCTTGAGATTGTTAGTATTAACGATCTCTTTGCCCCAGAATATCTAGCATATGTGTTAAAATATGACTCTGTATTTGGTCGCTTTAAAGGAGATATCAAACACACTGAGAATAGCCTAATAATCGATGGACGCGAGATACCCATAACGGCAGAACGAGATCCTGCAAATCTTCCTCACGCAAGTAACAATATTGATGTCGTATTAGAATCAACGGGATTTTTCACTAAGCGAGATGGAGCAGCAAAACATCTTGCTGCTGGAGCAAAAAAAGTCCTAATTAGTGCTCCTGCCACCGATCCTGATGTCACTGTAGTCATTGGAGTAAATGATGATATAATAAAAGATGAACATAAAATTATCAGCAATGCGAGTTGTACTACCAATTGTTTAGGCCCAGTAACTAAAGTACTACATGATAATTTTACTATTTCTAGCGGATTTATGACAACCATTCACTCTTATACCGGAGATCAAAGAACAGTAGACACAGCTCGAAAAGATTCTCCAATTAAAATGACTCGTGGAAGAGGTGCGGCTGCAAATATGATACCAACCAGTACAGGTGCTGCAAAAGCAATTGGTGTAGTAATTCCTGATTTACAAGGGAAGATAGATGGTGTAGCGGTTCGTGTGCCAACTCCAGATGGTAGTGTTGTAGATTTAACGGTTGTAGTTGAGAAGGATGTGAGCGTAGATGCTGTAAATTCTGCCATGAAAGCGGCAGCAGAAGGTCCACTAAAAGATATTCTCGAATATACTGAAGACCCGATTGTTTCAAGTGATGTTATTGGTAATCCTCACAGTTCTGTCTTTAGCGCTATGATGACTAAGGTTATTGGTAAAACTGTCAAAATATTTTCATGGTATGATAATGAATGGGGCTATTCCATGAGATGTGTTGATTTAATTGTAAATAAATTATAAAATAGAACAAATTTCTTTTATTTTTATTTTTTCTTTTTTTTATTTTTAAATTTAATTAATTTAATTATGAGTCTATTAAAAATAGTAGAATTTTATTTTATATTGATACTCAAGAATATGAAACAATGATTAAGGAGATTATTAATAGGATATTTTTACAAGGCAATATATTAATTAGGTTTTTAAGTATATATATAAGTTAAACTTAATATTACAATAACTAAATTTCAATAAATAAAAAATCAAAATTTTAAAAGAAGTGAAATTATATGGCAGAAAAAGAAGTATCAAAAGTGTTAAAAATAACATTCCTCGTCCATTTTGTTGTAGCTGTTATATTGGGTTTTTTCTACTTGTTTTTACCAGATGAATTTGTGGCTTTGTTTAGTTGGCCTTATTCTGACCCGGTAGCAACCCGAATGCTTGGTGCAGCTTTTCTAGGTTTTGGAATCAGTTCATTATTGGGATCAAGGATATCTGATTGGGAAAAAGTTAAGATTGTAGTAGTAATGGAAATAGTCTGGCTCGCTGTGGCTTTTGTGGTTATGCTTTTGAGTGTAATTATAGCTGGCACAGGATTGGGAGGCTTATTATTTGTTTTTATAAGTGCTGCATTTTTAGGATTATTCATATTCTCCTATTTCCAAACAACATGGTAAAACAAATTAAAAACATTTAAATAAATTTTTTATTACTCTTTTCTTTTTTTTTAGAGATTCATAACATCGCGCCTGTATTTTGCCATATCAATAACTTCTCCTTCAAGTCTTGACTTTTCCGCGGCAAATGCCATTATGTGGCTTTCAAGAGAAGCTTGAGCATCTGTAAGAGGTTTTGAAATATTATGTTTCATTAAATCTACAAATGCATTCATAAGTCCGGTATCCCCTCCGCCATGTCCAGTTAGTTCCAGATGTCCTTCAAATATTTTTTCTTTCTTTCCAGAAAATTTATCATAGAGCCAGATTTGTTCTCCCGAAAATAAAAATTCTCCAATTAATGTTGCCTTAGTCCCATCAATTCGAATACTTCTTCCTTCGAAGGCTGAATGACCATGAACAGTGAGATTTGCTGTTACTCCATTTTCAAATTCTATATTAACTGTTTGGTGATCAACTACATTATTATCGCAATGATACACACATCTCCCATAAGGGCCTTCTTTAAGTGCTTTCATTTTTCCCTCATAGGTTAAATCATCTGTAATCACACTTACTGGCCATCCATTCCATTCAACGGCATCTTTAAGCGGTGGGATTATTTTACTTAAGATTTTTACTGTAGTTCTGTGTTTAATTGCAAGCCATGCAAAAAATTTTATGATTTTAATGTCGCAATCCAAACCCACCCGAAATAAAGGCGTATTATCTATATAAATAAAGGGAGCATAAAAAATACATTTATCGGCATAAGGACAACCATCTAGGCAACGCTTAGGTGCACCTTCAGGAGCATTTTCTTTTTTATAATATAATAGATTTCCAAATGAACTAATTTTTTTTGGTGGGACTCCAACCATCCAATACAATAAATCCAAATCATGACAGCATTTAGCAAGGATCATTGGGGAAGATATCTCAGAATTTCTCCAGTTTCCTCGTATATAAGAGTGACTATAATGAAAATAAGATACATTTTCTTTACATTCAATATTAATTACTTTGCCTAATTTTCCACTTTGTATAGTATCATAAATTGTAGAATAAAAATCGGTATATCTCAACACATGACAGATTTGGAGGTGCTTACCGGTTTTTTGAGCTTTATTGACAAGTTGAATACACTCCTCTAAGTTATTTGCCATAGGTTTTTCTAATAAAACATCATATCCTTGTTCCATAGCGAGTAATGCCGGTTGGGTATGCATATTATCTTGTGTAGTAATAATTGCAGCATCCGCAAATTTGTCCTTCGCTAAAATTTCTTCCCATGAGTTAAAACTTCTTTTTTCTGGAATATTATGAATTTTTGCAAAATTTTTACGTTTTGCTTCATTTGGTTCTGCGATACCAATGATTTGTATTTTATCCTTATTACTTTCCGCATATCTTCCATAAGCATCACGACCACGCTGTCCAGCACCACAAACTATGGCAGTAATTGGTGTTTCCATTTTTCTCATCTTAATTTTAATTATAAAAACCATTAATTAGAATTTATAATTTTTGTTAAGATTTATCAATTTCATTAATTAATTACTAAAAAGAGTTTGAACTTATAGAAATTAGAAAAAAATAATTTAAATAATAATTAATTAGAATAAAAAATAAGAAAAAGTAATTGCTTTAAGGGATAAAAATATGAAAATTACGGCAATATTATGGGGTATTGTTTTTTTATTTGCAGCAGCGTTTTTTTTTATCGTGTTTACATGGCTTCTTGTTTTTTTATGGCCTAGTATTGAAGTGGATATAGCATTAACATTATTTTCAATCTTATTTTATATTATTGCAATATTGGTTGGACTTATTTTTGTAGCAGCAATGGGCAGGTGTTTCTATAACGCTAAAACGGGAGATATTGGGATTGCCAAATGGATTAAGATTTTTGGTCTAATTGCACTTGCCTTTTTCGCATTATTTATTTTACTTTGGTTATTTCTTCCTTAAAGTAGGAAATTAACAGAAACTAATACTAAAAATTATATAACTCTTAAATTAAATTAATTATGTAAAAGAATTGATGTATGAAAAAAAAGTCCAATTATCTCAAGAGTTAATAGCCCTAATTAATTCTCAATCAGAAGATTATTGGTTTAAATATGTTTTAAAATCTAAGCCCCATGAAATTAAAGAAAAAATCACTGAAGATTACATACTTTCAAGAGGATTAAACCTACACATAGATATATATGAGCAAGAACAGGAAGTTCCAACAATAATATTCATTCATGGGACTTCAGTTTATTCACGCTTCTATGCAGATTTTTTATATCAATTATGGCTGGAAGGATTAAGAATAATAGCTTTGGATCTTCAAGGTCATGGTCGAAGTGAAGGAAGACGTGGTAATTTTACAATTGAACAGCTAGTAGAAAACATTTATGATACAACAAGTTCTGTTTTTAATAAATACAAATCAAAAATCGGTATAATGGGTTCAAGTTTGGGTGGAATTTTATCACTTTATGCCACAGCAAATGATTCAAGAATAAATTCATGTATTTGTCATAATGCTGCAATATTTAACGAAATGGCGCATAAAAAAATAGTAAAAGGAAATTTAAAAGTAAAATTATTAAAACTTTTTATCCCTTTTTTTGCTAAACTGATGCCCAATAAAAAATTTAGTGTTTGGACATATTTAGATTTGAATAAATTAATCTCACTTGAGGATCTAAAGGAAATGGGTAATTATTTATTAAATGACAATTTATTGGCAGATAAATATACTTTAAGGTCAGTTCGAACTCAAATGATTGCCCCGTTAGCAAAACCGATAGAAGAAATCTCAACTCCAATTATGATTATAAATGGAGATAATGATTATTTATTCAGTGTTGAATACATGACCGAAATATTTGAGAGAATTAATTCGAAAAAAAAGTTAGATATAATCCCAAATAGCGGTCATTTAATTTTTCAAGAAAAAATAGAAGAGAGCCTTCAAAGGACTCTCAATTGGTTTAATGAAACCTTGTATTAAAAATTAAAATTTTGTATTTTTATCCTCGAAATCTTTTTTGCAATGTTTTTCCATGTAATTTGAATGACAAAAATAGAAAGCCAAAACCAAAGAGAAATAAAATACCGAAATCAAGTAGTAATCCAAACGATCCGAATGCACTATTTCCTGATAACCCGAAATTTATAATGTCTATAAAATAAGTCAGCGGAGATATCATTGCACTGGGTACAGATTCAATTGGCATAAAAAGTGGGCTTATAAAGATTAGTGGAAATTTGATTATTACCGTTAAAATCATAGTACTTGCAGGTGTATCTGATGGCGGGACTGATAAAATGATGCTAATACAGGAAAATGAAAATGATGACACAAGAATTCCAATAATAATAATTACCAAATTTAGCGAACTCCAAAATGAAAAAATTAAAAGACCTAATATTAAAGGAGCAATTGAAATAATCGAACCAAATAGAAATGAAGCCCAAACATCTCCTAATATAATTGTTTTTATTGAAATTGGACAAGTTATTAATCTTTCGAGGGTTTTTTGTCTTGTTTCCCATGGAAAAGCTATAGGTCCAATAGATGTTGCAGATAAAAAGAGAACCATCGCCATTAATCCTGAAATAATATAAATAGGAAGTATCTCTCGTCCAATTGTCATTGCAACAAATAATATCACCGGAAATAAAAATCCTTGAATTACTACTGGTCCTTTATTATAATAAATCCTTAAATTTTTTTTCGCAATAGCAATAGATCTTTTCATTTGGGAACTAAATTGTTCAATCTTTGATTTTTTAGGAAATATTGATTCTTCTTTAATTTTAACCACCTCTTTCAATTATCTTTAAAAATACTTCTTCTAAACGAGGTTGATGAGTATTTAATTGTTTTATTTCTAATTTATTTGTTTTTGCAAAATCTGTAATTTGTATAATAGCTTGATTCACTTCATAAACAATAACGGAAAAACCGTCCTTAACTTTCTTTACTTTTTTTATTGAACTTAATCTTTCGAATTCTTCTTTATTAATATCTTGATTGAAAGAGACATCAATTTCTTGAAATTCTTGAAATAATTTCTTGAGATTCTCTGGAGTATCTAAACTTACAATCTTTCCTTTATTTATTACAGCTATTCGATCGCATAATTCATTGGCAACTTCCATATCATGAGTTGTTAAAAAAATCGTCGTGCCATTCTGGTTATATTCTTTTATTAATTGCTTTATTATTTTAGCACTTTGAACATCTAATCCAACAATGGGTTCATCAAGAAATAAAATTATCGGATCATTCATGAGCGCCATACATAATAACAATCGTTGCTTCATGCCTTTTGAATATTTTCTCGTTTTAAAATCCCGTTTTTCAAATAGTTCAAATTGTTTTAACAATTTTTCAGCGCGTTCTTTATTGCTTTTTTTTGGTACACCATACAATTCACCTATTAACGTTAAATTTTGCATACCTGTAAGATCTGGATAAACATTTGCCATTTCAGGGACATTTCCAATAATTTGCTTAATAGGAATAGGATCTTTCCATACATTTTTTTCAAAAATTTTAATTTGCCCATTTGTTGGTTTTAGTACTCCAGTCATCATTCTAATTGTAGTTGTTTTACCTGCTCCATTGGGACCTAAAAAACCAAATATTTCACTTTCATTCACGGAAAAATTAACTTTATCTACAGCATGGACCTGACCAAAATATTTCGAAAGATTTTCAACTTCAATAACATTCATTCTATATGTTCTCCTCTAATTTCTTATAATTTTTTATAAAATCTATGCTTTAAGTTTTTCTAAAAAAAATTAAAAATTCTATATCTTCCCTTCTTTCTTCAATTTCTCAAAGAATTCTTGTCCATGACACTTTATGATTTGATTTTCCGAGCATTGTCCATCTTCGAAGCCATCCCGAATTTCAGGTTTATCGCATTCACAATCATCAGTATGTGATTTTTCATTTTTATCAACCATTTTTTATTCTTTCCAAAAATTTTTTAATATTATTTATACTATATTAAGTGAAGTATTTAAACTTCAAAGAGTGAAGTATTGAAGTAAATGCGAATAACGGAATTAACTATCTGAAACTAAAGTGTAAGAAAAAAGGAGGTATTTTATAATGGATCAAGATATTAAAGATGAAACACAGGAAGAGCCACTCCGTTGGCACTGTCTTCAGCATAAGGACACACATAATTGTCAAGATGAGTGTTATTTTCAAACTGCAGTATCCTTATTTGGAAAAAAGCATACAATGAGTATTATACGCTTGTTATTAATTCATGATAAATTACGCTTTAATGAGATATTAAAAAAATTATCTGCAAGTCCTAAAACTATTACTGAACGTTTGAAAGATCTGAAAAAACATGGTTTAATAGATAGAAAAGTATTTAATGAAATACCAATTAGGGTTGAATATTCTTTAACTAAGCAGGGAAGATCACTGGAAGATATATTTGAGCGAATTTCCATTTGGTCAAAGAATATAGTCTCAGAATCATGGGCTCAAAAATAATTTCTTAAAAAAAATTTTTTTAACTTTGATTTTCTCTAATCTGTAAATAGTAGTAGGTTTTTAATTAATCAAATATAATTTCTAAATAATATTTGAAAAATAATAGTACTAATAGATATAATGAGGGGATTTTAAATCAGATCAAGTAAACTAATGTCTTTAGAAGAAGCCATTTCAACCTATGTTCAAAATGGTGACCTTATAGGTATTGGAGGACTTTCTTTTTGGAGGAAACCAGCAAGTGCTTGTAGAGAAATAATTAGGCAAGAGAAAAAAGATCTTTCAATTTGCACTTTTGTTGGAGGGATTGAAGTTGATATGCTTATTGGTGCCGGATGTATTTCTGAGGTTAGAGCCTCATTTGTAGGAATGGAAGTTTTTGGAATGGCTCCTCATTATAGAAAGGCTGTTGAGGCGGGAAAAGTTAATATTTCCGAAGAAAGTGAAGCCTCACTCGCCCTAGGGCTTAAATGTTCTTATTTAAAGGTACCTTTTATGCCCTTAAAAGGGATAATTGGAACGGATTTTCCAAAAGTAAGGAAGGACATAAAACAATTCGAAGATCCTTTAGGTTCAGGCACCCAATTAATGGCATTACCTAAAATCGATCTAGATGTCGCTATTTTATATGTGCCATATGCTGATGAATTTGGAAATGGAAATATTGCTGGAGCTGTTTGGCTTGATGATGATATGGCAAAAACTGCTAAAAAAACCATCATAATATGTGAAAAATTGGTCGAAACCGAAGATATTCGTTATCTCCCCGGAAAAGCCCAATTACCCATGCAAACAACAGACGCTGTTGTGAAAATTCCATTTGGTGCTCATCCCACTTCGTGCTACAATCGCTACACATTCGATGCTCTACATATTCAAGAATATCTCAAAATGGAATTTGATGAATATAAACGCAAATTTATTGATGTTAAATCTCACGCTCAATACTTAGAAAATGCAGGGGGGGCACAGATGATTTTAAATATATTATTATAATAAAATAAAAATAGAATAAAGGGTGTATATGATTGAGTAAAACTGGTAAAAACAATAAAACTTTAGAATTGATTAAGAACAGAAGGACTATTCGAACATATGATCCTAAACCACTTACTCAAGAAGAAATTAATATGGTTATATACGGAGCAATGAGAGCTCCTACAGCAGGTAACATGATGTTCTATTCCATTATTCAAGTAACTGATCAAAAAATGAAAGATAAATTGGTAATAACATGTGATAATCAGCCCCATATCGCAAAAGCTCCCTTGGTTTTGATTTTTCTAGCTGATATGCAACGATGGTGGGATTATTTCAAAATCTGTAAAACACGAGAATTATGCGATGAAATTGGCGTAGAATTTCAAACTCCACAGGAATCTGATCTACTACTTGCCTGTTGTGATGCATTAATAGCAGCTCAAAATGCTGTTATAACAGCGGAGGCTTTAAGAATCGGTTCATGTTATATTGGTGATATTGTTGAAAATATTGAAATTCATCGTAAAATGTTTAATCTTACTCGATGGGTATTTCCTATAATAATGGTCTGTTTTGGGTACCCAAAAGGCAATAAAGAAAAGATTCCTTTAACACCCAGATTTTCTCAAAAATTTATCCATTTTACCAACAAGTACAATAGATTAAATGAGCAAGATTTTACTGAAATGTTTCAAAATGTGAAGAGAAGTTATGATGTAAAACAAGCTAAGAATTTAGGACAAAAATTTTATTTTGCAAAGTTAGCGGCGGATTATTCTATGGAAATGCGACGATCAGTTAAAGTAGCTATTAAAGATTGGAGTATGAAAAATAATAATATGTAAATTAAATTACTGAAAATATTTAATAAAAGAGGGATAAAAGAATGAGTGAATATTCAAAAGATTATACGATTGGTGAGATGATGACTGTTTTAATGGCTAGGGAAGTAAAAAATGACGATGTAATGATAGTTGGAGTAGCCACCCCATGTGTATGGGCTGCGTTCACATTAGCAAAATTAACTCATGCTCCAAATGCAATATATCATTATATTATGGGAAATACTTTTGTTTATGAGCCTCGTCAGGTTTCATTGCTTTATTTAGAGATGAATACAGCAAGAGCATATAGATTTCAAAATACAGGTGAATGTACTCTGGAAAGCTTACCTTCGGATAAACTTACTACAATTGAATTTTTTAGACCAGCACAAGTTGACCAATATGGAAATACAAACAATATTTGCATTGGTGATTGGAATAAACCAGAGATTAGACTTCCAGGTTGCGCAGGAATCGCTGACTTTAGCATGTTTTATTCTCGTGGCTCTTTCCTTTACACACCAAGACATGATACACGAACTTTCGTTCCAACAGAGAAACTTTACTTTATCTCGGGAGTTGGTTTCCCTGACGGAAAGCCAAGCATTTGTGGCGGTGCTGGGCCCCAATGTGTAATAACTAATCTCGCATATTTAGATTTTAATGAAAACAGTAAGCGGATGAGAGTCGCAACAATTCATCCTGGTATAGACATTGAAACTGTTAAAAATTCTACTGGCTTTGATTTAATTATTCCTGATAATGTAAAAGAAACGAACCCGCCTACTGTAAAAGAAATAAAACTTTTAAGAAAAAAAGTAGATCCATTAGGCATAAGGAAGTTAGAAATTCTCTCAGGTAAGGAACGAGAAGAATTATTAGATGAGATTATAGAAAAAGAATTAGCAATGAAAAAAAGGTTTCCGAATCTATTGAAATAAACCATTTTGATTTGGATATAAAGATATTTTACGACCTATTCTTTTAAGGGAAATTAAATTCTTTTCAAATAATTTATCGATATGATATTTTACAGAACTCCTTTTTAAATTTAATTGACGAGCAATTTTACTAGAAAAAATTCCTGGATTCTTTTCGATAATATCTAAAATTTTTAAAGAAGTTTTTGATTTTATGAGAAATATACGGGAATCATCATTCTCTTTTAGATTTACAATATTAGGAAAAAAAACAACATATTGACCAATTTTTTCCTTTCTAATTATTCCGTATCGCAGTAATACATGTAAATGCCATTGTAATTGTCCTTTTTGTAAATTACATTGTCGAAGAAGTTCATTATTATGAATACCTGGTTTTTCAAGGATTTGATTTATAATTTTTTTGCGATTTTCATTTTCAAATATATCATTAAACGAAAGATAATAGTTAAGTTGTAATGGAACTGTTTTCCTTTTAAAATATTCTCTAAATTGATCAAAAGTTATTGAGATAGAAATTGAAATTAAGATTATTATTGGAATTAATAAGAATATAATAAATAACCAATCAAAAAAAGTGATTTCAATACCAAATATATCGAGAATTGATATAATTTTGATGGATAATAAGAGAGATAGTAGAATTATTATTGATATTATTACTATAATTTTAAAAAGGTATAATTTGCGGGAATTTTCCTTTATATTTAATTCTTTCATACTTTTTAAATAAATATCTTTTTTTTTAATATCAATGAGAAAAAATTTCAAAACTTTAAATATATTTATCTTAATATATTTTATGTTTAGTTGAGTTTACTTACCTGTTCTTGCTTTAAATACATTTATGAATGGGAGCATAAATGAAACTTTTTCTGCATATTCTAAAAATTCTCCTTCAAATTTTGCTTTTAACGATAGATCTTCAATCTTACCTAACATAATATAAAGTACTACCTCTGCAACCCATATAAATAATATCCCCGAATAATCTACCATGATTCCGGGTATTATACTAATCGGTGATGTTGTTCGAAGGCAAAATAAAGTAAGTCCTAATGTCATAATTATTATTCCGAGGTATTGAGGATGTCGTATGTATTTATAAAGTCCCGTTATAATTAATCCATTTTTTCTATTTCGAATTAAATGAATCAAAGAATAAAGAAAAACAACTGTACCTAAGATAGTTAAGTATGATTCAGGTGAAAAAAGAAAAAAGAGAAAATCTTTCCATGCTAAACTAGGATTTATGAAGAAAAACGTCAAATATCCTATTAGTGGCAAACTCATGATTCCAAACCAAATTGTAGTATTTGGGACATATTGCAAGATTGGAATAAAATAACCTGAGAATTTCAAAATAAAATCTTTTATTTTTTTTTCTTTATTGCATTTTTCTTCTTCCAATTAAACCACACTATTTTTTTAATGAAAATTCCTTGATAATCTACAATTGATTCACCTTATAAAGTTTTAAGGTGCACTTTTTAAACATTTTATATTTACGTCTAATAAAATAAATAAATCATATTTAGATATAGATGAAAAAAGTAAACGGATGAGAGTCACAAATAGCAATGGAAAAAAGATTTCTAGAGTTGTAAATAATGGAATAAGGGAAGAATGAAGAATATTTTAATCTGATTTTTTCATTTCAAATTTTACATTACTAAATAAATCATGAACCATATCATAAATTTTAAACTTTTTACCCTGTAAAACAGAATTAGAAATTTTATTTAGATCATCTTCACTTATCAGACTTTCTAGAACCTTTCCTATTTTGGATGATAGTAATTCTTCTATTTTATATGCAAATCTATGCTTTTTCTTTTCTTTCAGTAATTCAGAAAGCTCAAGGTGTTCTTTATGATACAATATCTTTTCTATTAATTTATCAACTCCTTCCCCAGTAATAGAATTTGTCATTACAACCGGTGCCCTCCAACCGCTTTGGACAGTTGCATCGTCAAGCATCATTTCCATTTGCACAACAATATCTTCCCCCCCTAAATCTTTTTTATTTACAACATAAATATCTCCAACTTCAATTATTCCGGCTTTTTGTATCTGTATCGAATCTCCATACCCAGGAACCATTATTACAATTGTAGTATAAGCTAAATTATAAATATCAAATTCGGATTGACCTACACCTACTGTTTCAATTATAATAAAATCCATTCCGAAAGCTTCATATAATAAGCTTATGTCAAAAACAGCTCGTGAAATACCACCTTTATAACCTCTCGATGCAAGGCTACGTATAAATATATTTGGATGTAAAGAAATGTCCGTCATCCTTACTCTATCTCCTAGAAAAGCTCCTCCAGTAAAAGGTGAGGTTGGATCTACAGAAATAATTCCGATTGACTTTCCATTTTCTAATAAAATCTTTGAAAAAGCATTAACTAAAGTGCTTTTTCCTACGCCTGGAGACCCAGTTATTCCAATAATATAAGAATCGTTTTCTGAACTATCAAAATTATTAAAAATGTTAGTAGTGGTTTCAGGATTATTTTCAACAAGAGTTATAAGCCTTGCTAAAGCAATTTTATCCTTTTTTTTAAATTTCTCAATTAAAACATCAATGTCATAATTTCGCTTCAAATAAAAATAACACCAAATATATCGTTTATTCTTTTTTAATTAGAATAAGAATCAACTATTCTTAATTATTAACCATTATTTTTTGATATTTTCTACAATAAATTTAGTGATATCTGCAACGACAGTTCCAGGACCATAGACATTTGCTACACCCATTTCTTTTAATGTGGGAAAATCCATCACCGGAATTACACCACCAACAAGTATTAAAAAGTGGTCTTTTACACCTTTTTCTTTTAGGAGATTTATGACTCTTTCAGTATATGCTAAATGAGCCCCTGAATGCATACTTAAACCAATAACATCAACATCTTCACTAATCGCAGACTCAACGATTTGTTCGACATTTTGAAACCCTCCAAATATCACTTCCATACCAGCGTCTCTTAAACCTCTTGAAACAACCACGCCACCTCGCCAATGACCATCAATACCTGGTTTTGACATCAAAACTCTAATTTTTTTACTCAAGATATTCACTCTCCTTTAAGTTAAATGGCGATGGGCGGCTCCCATATGCCCCAGACTTCTCTATATATATCGCATATTTCACCAACTGTTGCTCCTTCTTTTGTTATTTCCATCATAATGGGCATTACATTCTCTTCTTTTTCACATACTTTTCGTAATTTATCAAAAAGTGTTTCTAATTTTGTGTTATCTCTTCGCTTTCGCAAATTAATAATCCTTTCTTGTTCAATTTTCACGGCTTCTTTATTAGTTCTAAATACAGTTGTTGTTTGATCATAAGGAACTGGAAATTTATTGACTCCAAGCACGATTTCTTCTCCTTTTTCAATACGATTTTGCCTACGCATAAAAGCATCTCTCATTTCCTTATATAACCAGCCTGTATCTAATGCTCTAGCAATATTTCCAACCTTTTCAATTTTATCTATATAAGACAACACTCTTTCTTCGAGCTCATCAGTTAGCCACTCGATAAAATAAGAACCCGCTAATGGATCAATAGTATTTGGAACTCTTGTTTCATCCTGTATTACTTGTTGGGTTCTTAAAGCAAGTAAAACTGCTTCTTCGGAAGGTAAGCAAATTGCCTCATCATAAGAATTTGTGTGGAGTGATTGGACTCCGCCTAATGCTGCTTCTAAAGCTTGAATTGTTGTTCTTACTATATTTACATTAGGGGATTGAGCAGTTAAGGAGCTTCCAGCAGTTTGAACATGAAACCTAAATTCCATAGATCTTGGATTTTTTGCTTCGTATCTATCTTTTATAAGCTTATGCCAAATCCTTCTTGCTGCTCTATATTTAGCTATTTCTTCAAAAAAATCCTTATGAGCTGAAAGATGGAATGCAAGGCGACTAACAAAATCGTCAACTTTCCAACCTCTCTCAATTAAATTATCAATATGAGAACATGCACTTGCAAATACAAATCCTAATTCTTGAATTGCATCAATTCCACCTTCCCTATAATTATATCCCGTAAAATTAATAGGATGCCACCTTGGGACATTTTTTTGTGGTACACACCACTCAATTAAATCACAAGCTAATCGAAGAATATGATAAGGATTTACATTTTTATAAGGAACATATCCAACCGTCATTGTTAAGATATCATTTTGTGTTGTTCCCATCAATGCTTTAATATCAAGTCCACGCATTTTCGCCATATTATAATACATTGCACATACAGGTGCTGAAGTAAAGGGCTCAACTATTAATGCAACACTAACTTTATCAATTGGTAGTCCTTCTGTAAGGGCAAACATGCTGTCAATACAATATAATGGGACTCCTGATGTTCCAACTTCCGCATCTCCGTCAGGATTAGTTGGATCTATACCATTAAATGTTAAAGCATCAACAGCTGCACTAAATCCTGTTTCTCCATGAGAATATAAAAACTTCCATCTCTTATTAGTCGCTTCAGGTGTCCCATGCCCTGAAAACAATCTCATAGTCCATAATCGTCCTCTGTACATGTTTGGATATACTCCTCTGGTATAAGGAGTGTTTCCAGGAAAACCTACATTCTCTAAATAATTGCTCTTTACATCTAATGGAGTATATAAATTTTTAATTGGAATTCCTGAATCCGTGATAAATTTTATTTCACGTTCTTTTGTATTTTCAAATTTTTTGTCCCATTCTTGCTTCCTTTCTTTAATTTTTTGAAGGTAATTCTCATCAAACATTAAATAATCACGAATTTTTATTATAAATTAATATTTATCTAACTAAATATAATTATAATAAACAACTAAAAAATTTAATCTTTTAAACTCAGTTCAAATATTTGAAAAAAATTGTGTAAAAGTGGATTCTAAGATTTCAATTCAAATATATGCAGTTGTATCTGAATTTGTTACAATCTAGAGATATAATATCTAAATTTATTATCATCAATCTGCCATGCATAAAAAAAACATCAAAAGCTTTTTTTGTATCCCATAGATTCTTTATATTTTTAATTCCATTGTAAAGATCCGTTAAAAGTGGCTTATCACATGGATATTTTCTATGTGATGGATATAGTTCAAGAT
>JAHLWH010000139.1 GCA_019058015.1 Promethearchaeota archaeon
CATTATAGCTTGTAAAATTCCGCCGAGCATACTTATTGCACTTAAAACTGTAGCCCTATTCTCTGATTCAATCTGTTTGTTGATTCCATCTGCAAAAATTAATCGACGCGAAAATCCGAAACCCAAAATGATCATAATTAAAATTATACTTATAGGGACTATCATCGTGAAACTCATAAAAATAAATGCAACACCTGTCATCAATGTGCTAAATATTAAGTATCTCTTACCTTTCTTGAACCATTTCATGAATTTTGGAACAAGGTTAAAAAACACCATCTCTGTAAATGTCATCATAGCCAATATGAAACCGAAATAAACCATTGGTACATTAAGCGCTTCTAAGTATAATTGATAAGTCCAAATTATGAAGAATGCTAATACATTAAATGAAATCATGTCAATAGCTAATAATTTTATAATCTTATTTTTTCTTAATTGCGCAAAACCTTCTTTTAATATATTTAAGTATCTCTTTGATTCTTTCACTAAATCAGAGTTAGGTTCCTTGAAAGTAAATGACACTATCGTAGCCATCATCATTGGGAAAAAGCATAATGTCATTGTTAATTGCAATGAAATATATTCTGCAATCATCGAACCAATTGGACCACTGATCATTATTCCAATTATCGACATGCTATTTGCCCGACCCCAGATCTTAGTAAATCTCTCCTGCTTATTCATTTTCTTCAATGTATCATATATAAAAGCTTCATTTGCGCCAGAAGATAAAGCTGCTCCTAATGCCCAAAGAGTTTCTCCAATTACAAAAATGAATATATTTGGAATACTCGAATAAACCAATGTAGCCAATGCAGTCACAATAGCCGAAATTATCATAGCAAGCTTACGTCCTAAAAAATCTGCAATCGCACCACTTGGAACTTCAAACACAAATATCATGAACATGAAATAACTCTGCAAAAACATTACTTCAACAAACGTTATTTGACCCCAATCTAGAAAAAAGGGAACTAACACTCCGCTGACTGTGTGCATGCTAATGAAAAGATTAAATAAGTAAAATTTCAGCACGTTTCTACTGTAATCTATCTCATTCACTTTTTGTTCCATTGCAGGGTGGAAATATTCCTTTCCATTTTTACTTTCTGAATTGTTCATTTTTTTTAACACCTATTTTTTTTGTAATAAAACCAACTCTATTTGAAAGAAATCCGTAGAATTATAATATAGAAAAAGAATATCAAAGATCTAAGAAAAATAAAAGAAATGCAAGAATATAGAAGGTAATAATAATAAGATGTAAAAGAGAGAAGTCGTTGATTTTGTAATCGAATCATAAAAAAATCAATGTCGCTACACAAGTCAAATTGATAGACGGCATACTATGTACTTTGAGTAGTCCGATAATTTTATTCCATCTATCTTGACTATATAACATAAATTACTCATCAATTTTTAATGATTAAAAACAAAATTAACGCATTGAATATAAACTTATCGGAAGATGGGACATTTCTTGTGCAATTTATGGGCAAAAAATGGGAGAAAAAACTCATTCCAATAAAAGTAAAAAGATAAGACTTCTCATACAGATAAAAGAAATAATTAAAAAAAGATGTTAAGATAATTATTTTTGAACTGCCTTAATTAATCTCTCTATCTCGGCCTGTACTTCTTGTGGTGTTTTATCCAATACTCCCTTAGCTAATTGCTCCTCAATATGTGGACGATGTATGGTGTTGTGCGCGCAAAATGGAATTTCTAAAACCTTTGATGGATCTGATGGATCTATCACACCATAGTGAACTAAACAGCGCGATACTCGCTCCAAATCAAAATTATAGGCATCTTGAAAATGCATCGCGGAAATCATTAAATTCTTCGATTGCAAAAAGGCTCCTGCAGCCTGCAATCCCGGTTTGAAAATAAGACCTGTAAACCTTTGCAAAGTTTTTGAAGTAAATATTTTTTCTGGATTTTTAACATATCTAACAAGACCTGCGAAAAAATAAGCTCTCATTAAATTTCTATAAGCTGCATCAGCCATTCCATCAATAAAATCACCAATGACATTTCCTATTTTACCTAAACTTTTGATGTCAAAACTTCCAAACATATTCGTAGGTTTTGGCATTTCTTTACTCTCTACCATATCCCAAACTTTATTTGCCCACCTGATTAACCCCTCAACATCAAAATACTTTTCAATAGGTTCCCATTCACCATGTTCGTTAAGAGGTACGATAGTAGCAAACCCACAGTCTTGGTGAGAAAGCATAGAGAATTGTGGCATGTCATCAAACCAGGCAAGTAATCTAGTGAATTTTCCTGTTGTTGCGATTGGGTAAAAATACGTAATAGCTCCACCTGTACATTCGTTAAGTGCAACTTTCAAATCACTTGTAGTGTATCTCATATCCATTAATTCTTCATAGCTAATCCTTCCGCATAGAGATACTGGTTGAAAGATAACACCGGCAATTATATCAGTATTCTCCTTAGCATAATTCATGATATTTCCAATTTCATGGTCATTCATTCCTTTACATACCGTTGGAACAAGCATTACACCTGCTAAACCAACTTCTCTGCAATTTTCAATTACTTTTTGTTTTAAAGGCCACAAATTTACGCCTCTTATTTTCTTATAAGTTTCGGGTGTGCAACCATCAAATTGTAAATAGACTGCATCACAATTGGCTTGTTTTAATTTTCTACAATATTCTACAGACTTTCCTAACTTTACTCCATTGGTAGTGAGCATTACTTCGGTAAATCCAAGTTCGTGCCCTTTTCTTATTATATCAAATATGTCATCTCTCAATGTTGGCTCCCCACCAGATAATTGAAGCATAACTGGTGGTACCGGTTTCATCGATCTAAAGTGTTCCATAATTTGAACTATTTGATCATATGTGGGTTCTACAACATATCCTGCAGCATTTGCATTAGCAAAACAAACAGGACAAACCAAATTACATCTATTTGTTACATCGATTAACCCAATACAAGGAGCCGATTTATGGTTCTCGCAGATGCCACAATCATAAGGGCAACCGTTCCTTCCTTCTTTAATACCTGAACAAACAGAATCTGGTTTTGTAGTTGTTAAAGTTGAGCCAACATCATTACAGAAATTTTGACCCCAAACATAATCTTCCTTATTAATTGATAACTTATCCTTGAATGCACCATGAGTTTTACATTCTTTTCGCATCATAACCCATTGTGTCTTATCATCAACATATATCTCGGCTGGAATTTGTTGAAGACATTCCGGACAGATACTTGTAGTATTTCTAATTACTTCAGTCATTATTTTAACCTCTCATACTGGGGGAATAATTGTATGATATAAGAGTTATTTATTTAAATAAACATTTTATTAATTTAAAGATTATAAGATAACTAATAATTGGATTGATATTTTTTATTAAAATTAAGTTAATTTTTTAATAAATTGATTGAAAATACCCAATAACTGATTATTTTTTGATCAGACGTTAATTGACTTTTTTTTACATTGAAAGATTTCTTTTTTATTAACATTATTCAATTTGTTCTAAATGAGTAATATTAGAACTTATTAATTTGATTTTAGAATAAGCTCTTTATATTCAAAATCTCAATATTAAATATATAAATAATAAATATTCCAAAATATTTGAGATTATTCCCTTTAGAATTTCATTTTTTCATTTAAATTGGGATATAAAGATTCTTTTAAAACTTTGTATTCTAATAGAGTACACTTCTATTCGATTTTTTTTAAAAAAATAAAATAGAGGTCAGTTTAAAATATAAAAAAGTCCAATTAGAATTAAAAAATAAAAATTTAAAAAGAGAACTCCTACTTAATTAATTTTATATATCATAAAGTTTTGTAAAGCTTTACGTAGCGTAAATCTCTACGTAGCGAGGCTATTTTTTGAAAGGTGGATCCCTGCCACAAATAAATAGGGGGAGGAGGAGGGCGAAAATAAGTGTAGACTATATTCTACACCAACCAAAAGACAAAAATCCAGAGTGGCAGGGATCTTATTTTTGGTTTTTATTCCTATTTAATTTTTGCCTTTAATATTCCTCCAATCAATTTCTACAGAATTATCGTTCAAATTTTTATACTTAAATTTATGTTAATCTCTTAATTAAACTTTTTAAAGATTCAAGTTTTATGTCTTATTTAATATATATATGTAATTCTATTTAAATAATCTTTTCTGTTTAATTGTGATCCTCATGAGAAAATATTTTTTCTTTTAAATATAATTTCGAAAAAAATGTCGAATTTTGATAATTTTGATTATATTTTTTATTGATTTTATATTTTTAAGGAATTTTTTAAATAATTTATAATTTTATATCATATAAGTTCTATTAATTAGTCTAATTAGAGATAATATGCCACAAAACCAAAGATCTGAATCTAATAATGGTAATAAATTTAGAAATGATTTCTTTTTGGTATTCTATTATATAACAGGTTTTGTAATTTCTAATATTAATATGTATATAATAGTATTATCAATGGAAGTATGGGCTTATTTATTAATCATCTTTTTAATTATAATCCCTGCAATCATTATTGGATTAAGGTTACGAATATGGTCATATGGATATATGATTGGATATTCTACTGCCGGAATCTTGGGAATATTTATATATGATCTTTTTATTGGTGCTTATACAGTAGCCGTTTCGATTTTCATTTTTGTAATTTTATGGTTAATTTTTTTTAAGACGTGGCGTTCAATCTCAAAAATTAAAGTAGAGTGAGTAATGTTTTCAAAATTATTTCGATATAATCTATTCTTGTTTTTTTAGTAAGAATGTGGGATTCTTGCATCCTACATCGATATCTCTTAAGAGGGTTTTTACATTTGGTTCTAATATATTTCTCATTAAAATTGATATAAAATTAGATTTTGGATTAAGAGTTTTTTGATATTTCACAATTGATTTATTCCAATAATTATGGTAGCAAAGTTTTCCCAAACTGCTTCTCGGCGGTGGCTTGGGATAATTTTTACTATAACCTAATACTATAAGAGAACATAAATGCCAATCATTAGGGCATTTTATTATTTCTTTTGTTTTTTTTCTTGAAAAGCTTCCAACCCAACAAGTACCTATTCTCAATGAATAGGCTCTTAATAATATCAGTTGAATAATGGCTCCTACGTCAATTTTTGCATAAAAAGCAGTAGAATTTTTAGCTTCAAATGCAAATAAAATAATTAGAGGTACTTGCTGGACATGAGATTGTTTTACAAATACAATTTTAGCTAAATTTGCAATTTTTGAGAGCACTTTGGGATTATCTATTACAATAATTTTAATAAAAGGCTTATTTATAGTTGGGGGTATATATAATCCTGACTTTACAATTTTAAGCATATTTGATAAAGAAATTTTATAGTTATCTCCTTCATGATAATTCCTTATCGAGCGCCGATCAAGAATTGCATCAATTGTATATATATTATATTCTTCTTCCTTAATTTTTTCTAATAAATCTTGTTGATTTTTTAACGGATTTTCCCATAGATTATGAGATAGAAAATATTCAAGATTTAATTGTTTTTCAGGGATATTTTCCTCAAGCTCAATTGAAAAGCCCAATGCAAGAATCGAATCAATTGATATATGTTTTGGGATTTTAAATTTCTCTCTAACATAATCTCGATTAAAAATTCTTATCCATCTAGTAGATAATCCCCTTTCATTTGCAACTAATATCATATTAATTATAGCAGCGCCTATTTCAGTTTCTCCAAAAACTTTTCCGGTCAACCTATTAGAATGGCAGCAAATTATAAATATAGGCGCAGATTGAGCACTTATAACATCAATTTTATGCATCTTTTGCATTTCAGATTGATACAGGTCTTGCTCAACATTGAAATAGGATTCATCAAATCTAAAACTTGCCTTATTTACATCATCTTCCTTAATTTTTTTAATAACTGATAATCTTTTAATTAACCGAGGATCTCCATCTTTTATGGCTTCTTTGATGAGTTTTATTTTATCAGCATTATTTATAGTGATAAATTTCCAAACTTGTTGATTTTGAGCGGAAGGAGCCCAACGTGCCGCTTCAAGGATTTCTAAAATAGTTTCTCTCTTAATTTTTTTATTAGAATCAAATTTTTGGGCATTTTTGAGTGATCTTAAATTGTCTATTAATTTCATAACAAATCATAAGAATAATTAATGAAATTATAAAAAAAATGGAAGTTTGCATTTAATACATGATTTACCTTCAAGACTGGCTTTTTTTGCACACTCTAAGCAATATAGTTGGCTGCATTTTTTGCATTCATAGATTTCTCCCTTAATTTGCCCCTTATGAAATAAGCAAAAATCTTTTTTGATTTCAATCGGAGGAGGCATTTCTGGAGGAGGAGGGATTTGCTTTTCATTACTCATAAATTTAACCTCTCAGGAAATTGTAAATTTCAAATTAAATCTAAATAAGAGGAATATCTTCAATCATTACCTTATTAATCCTAGGAATATTAGAAAAATCTTCCTTAATTTTTTCAAGAGTTATATTAATTTCATTTAAATTAGCGATATTTATATAAGTTTCATAATAACAAAATTCTTCGGCGTAGCAGATACCTGTAGTATGCAGAATAAAATCACTTAAATTCAAATCTTTTAAAATAGTAGATATACTATTTACCAACTCTGGGGAAAAATCTGTTAAATTTATTAAAATTTTTTTGATTGTTTTATTTTCTATTGGGAATATATTTATTTTCACGATGTCTTCCCGTATTATATAAATCAATAAAAAATAAGGCTTCTTTTCCAAGGATTGGATTATTTCTTTTGGAATAATTTTATTTGAAACAATATCTTCATTTTTAACAATTAATCCTATAGAAACTTTTTTTCCTTTATCATCGTTTAACACCATTTCTACATATAACTCTTGTTTTTTTATAATATAATTACAAATCTTTATTGAATAGGTAATTGTTAGTTTTAAATTTTCTGATTTTTAATATTTTCTATAATACTTGGGTATTATTTGATTTAATATTCGATATTCTTAATGGGTATTTTTGGAGATACTATCAAATTTAAAACCATTTTTATACACTGGAGTAATTTTATTGTATTCTGATAATAGGATTTCAAAAAACAGATATTCAATTATTGATAACATATCTGACAGATTTCACGCTATATTCCTAATTGATGCTAAAACTGGCTTAACATTTTTAAGTAAAAAGTTCTCAAAAAACTTTAATAAATTTAATTCAGATAATGAAGATTTAATTTCAGGATTCTTAAATGCTCTTAATTATTTTGTGAAAGAACTTGATTTTGAAAATGAATCAATAGAAGAAGTGAATTTTAAGAATAATAGAATTTTATATGAACAAAAAGGGCGTTTAATGGCAATAGGTATTTCAAAAAAAACAAATATTGAAATTGAACGAAAATTTCTTTCTATGATTATTAATGATTTTTATCTTTCTTTTAAAGTTAATATTGAAAACTTTTGTGGAGACGTGAGAATATTTGAAAAATTTAAATCCAAATTAGATTTATATAAGATACCCAGTATTATTCAACCAACACATTCAAAAATAATACCTGGGTAAATTTTTGATTTATTTATTCATTATTTTTTTCTGTTTCTTTAGTTTTTATCTCATAAAATTTTTTTTCGACTGTTTTTTCGATTTGTTTGCCCTTTCCTTCTATATCTGCATCAATAGATTTACGTAGTTCATCTCTCTCCTTTTGTCTATCTCTATAAAATGCCTTCTCAGCAATGGTTTTTTCAATTACTCCCTTTTTACTTTCAATATCTGCTTTTATTTCAAATCTTTCCTTATCTTTTTCCTTTAATTTCTCCATTTTATATGCTTTATCGGCTATAGTCTTCTCTAATTCACTTTGTTTTCCTTCTATATCAAGTTTTATATCTCTACGTTGTTGGTCTCGCTCCCTTTGTCGTTCAATCATAAACTTCTTTTCATCAACACTCTTTTCAATTTCTTTTTGCGACCCTTCGATATCTGGACTTATATCTTTACGTTGTTGTTCTTGCTCTCTTTGTCGTTCAATCATAAATGCTTTCTCCGCAATTGCTTTCTCAATTTGTTTTCCGGTGCTTTCGATTTTTGGCTTCATTGAAGCGATTTGTTTATCCCTTTCCTTCAGTTTTTCAATTTTGAAAACTTTCTCTTCCAAACTCTTCTCAATATTTTTACCTACACCTCCAATATCTGTTTGCATGGCTTTACGTTGTTCTTCTTGTTCCCTTTGTCGTTCAATCATGAATGCCTTTTCGGCTACTTTTCCCTCAATCTCCTTTTTTGTCCTTTCTATATCAGGACTTATTGCTTTGCGTTGTTCATCTCGTTCTTTTTGTCGTTCAATCATAAACGCCTTTTCGGCTACCTTTTTTTCAATTTCTAATCCTGTCCCAATAATTCTCGGTTTTACTGATGTTCTTATGTTATCCTTTTCACGACGTATATCCATACGAAATGCTTTATCTGCGATATTACTGGCAATTGCTTTCTCAATTACATTTAAATCCGGCTTAATACTGGCTCTCATTTCAGCTTCTGATTTCATTCTCTCAGAAATAAAAATTTTATCAGCAACAGTTTTAGCAATCTCTTTTTTACTCCGCTCAAATGATTCCTTTCTTTTTTCTTCAGTTTTGTCTAAATATTCCTTAATCTCGTTCTTTTCTTTTTGAATGAGTTTCTTTAACATCTCCTTTTCTTTTTCGATTTCTTCTGGTGTTTTTTTATGAATATTTTCATCTTCCAAATTTTTCACGTTCCTTATTCGAAATTAATAATAAATGGATAATTAGGAATTAAATTATTTCTGTATTTAAAATGAAAATAATTCTTAATAAAATTAGGTAAATTTAATATTATTTTATGGGAATCGGTGCAATATCATCAGCTACAGAATCCATCAAACTCAATAATGTAAATTTAAGCATAAGCATTTCATTTACCTCATTCATTAATCTTATATATTGGTCAGTTCCCTTTTTGATTTTATATTCCATAATTAAATTTTCAAATTCTCGAATTAATTGGAATCGTAACTCTTCTTGTTGATTTAAATTTAATCTTTGTCTAGAAATCCACTTATCAATTCTACTTTTTATTTCAATCTCTTTATTATCTCCTAAAACATAAGATACTTCTACCTGCTCTAAATTCTCAATCTTCTTAACATAACTTAAATCGGCATATATAGGTTTTACCATCAATCCCAAATTAATAATTAATGGTTGCAATTGCAAACCTTCAAAACTCCCGGTTAAATAATCTAAAACAAAATCCTTTCGAGAAAATTGTTGATACTCAATAAATTCCTGAAGGAGCTTAAAAAGTGTTGTCTTTAATAATAGCTCATCATATTCATTAATGTTTTCTGTAGTGATTTCCAATGTTTGATGAATACAATTATAAACTGTTTTCATAAAAGGTTTAATGGTTTTAAACATGTCAAAGAGATCAATGAATTTTAAGATTTTGTCGAGGATTGTAATTTTATCCTGAGCTGAAAAAAAATATCGGTTAATAATATCTTCCAGATCAAAAAATTCATTCGGAATCGAAAGAAAACTCTGTATTTCCTCAAACTTTGAATAGATTCTCAAAAAATGATATCCTCAAACTTGAATATAATAACATCCGATCTTACTATATTTAATACTTTTCATATCTCAAAAAAAAAAGAAAAGAGAAAAAATTTACTTAATATTAAAATATACTTGGAATCAGAGCCTTTGAACCATATAATATCCCCGCTATTGCATAATATAATAATTTCCATATTGAAAAGCCTGGGGAAATACATCAAGAGCCTTTACATTCATCAATTTAAATAAAGCGTTAATGGTTTCAGCTAAATTATTGCAATTATGCGAAAAGAACACATTTTTTTTACCGAATTCTTCCCTCAGTTTTTCTCCAACCTCGTCTATAGCACAAAACCCAGCTACAAGACCTTTGGTATATCCCTCGTTTTTTAGTTGTTCTACTAAGTCATCATCAAAACCTTTTCCCATCACTATGAAAAAACCTCCTTTTCCTTGATTAACAAGCCAAAAACATTGCATTGTCGCTAATGGATTATTTTTGCAACCCTGTTGACAAAGTAATTCTTTACCTTTGATTATTTTTACATCTTCTGGAAATTCCTGGAGTAAATCTGTGGGATATTTTTCTTTATATTCATCTAAAGATTTTCCAATCACTTTAATTTTACTTAAATCACCCTCTCCAAGCCCTCGTTCATTTGCGATTTTCAAATGTGGAACATCATCCAAAGTTAAACCAAAAATTCTTGCACCGACCACATCAACTGAAACTGTATCTCTTCCACCAATTAAAATATTGAATTTTTTAACAAGTTTGTCCACTAATGCAGTCGGAGGATAGTGTCCATGAATTGTGCTCTCAATTCCATCTATTATTGTAATATCCGGCTGAATGTATTCATAAACATCCACAATTTTTGAATGGAGATTGAAATTATGGTCAATTCCTCTCATTTTATGTTCTGGGAAACCCCATTGGTTTTTCAAACCTAAGGTTACCCCTGCCATACTATGTGTCTTTAATTTAGGTATATTAATATACGTATATTCGTCTCTATTTTTCATTATTTTTATTATAGTTTTAGGCAAACTAAAGGTTTTTAACATATATCCTTCTTTAGGATCTTATTCTATTGAAGGTTTTCCTTTAAAGGTGAAAATTTCTGTTTTTTCCTCATCTAAATATATTGGTTTCGCTCCAGTTTTTTTACATACTTTCTTATATCCCGTTATTGCAAATACGATTCTGGTCATATTTCCTTGCGTGGAATTCTCCATGACATAAATCTTTTTTACACCAATCTTTTTTAGATACTCTATTACTTCCTCTAAAACTTCTGGACTTGTATGGCGGTGTTTTTTAAAATCAATGCCATTAACCTTAATATAAACCTCTTTCGAACTTTTCAGAATTGGTTTTCCTCCCTTTTCAAGAAAAGAAAACATTTCCTTAACTGTAGGCTTTATCCCATGGGTAGTATCAACAATAAAAACATCAGAAATTTTTAATCACTTCTTTCTAAAATTATTTAGATTTTATTAATTATAAGACGTAATATTAAAAAAAATAAATTTTATTGCTTAGCTCTTTAAATCTTTATAATATTGAATACATTATTGAAAGTTTTCCCAACTACCAAAAATTGCTAAAGCCTGATCAGTTGCTTCCGGATTATTCATAATTTTCACATCTAAAAAGAATTTAATTTTTAAATTTTTTTTTAATACTTATTTAATTTTTATATTTTTAATTATTTTGCCTTGAGAGATTAGATGTTGAATATATTGCCTGTATTATATAAAGCTTCATCTATACTAATCTTTACCGACCCACCAGAAGCAATTTCCAATGCATTGTTTATACCGACTAATACTTTTTTTATTAAAAATTCGAATGCATTAAAACATTCATTAAGTTGAGTTAAATTATTATCCGAGAAACATTTCGACATTGCTGGAATTAATTCAGGTATAAAATCATTGTTAATCATGATTTCCTCCGCA
>JAHLWH010000140.1 GCA_019058015.1 Promethearchaeota archaeon
AACCAAAAAAAAAAAAAACACCTCTTGTTCTGGCCCCTCTTTTCGTTAATATTAAAGTAATTTTAAAACCCAATAAAAATGCATAAACCATTATATTTTAACCCCCTTTTTTTTTTTTTTGCGTCTTCAAGTGTCTTTTCAAGTCCTGTTTCTTTAACTATAAAAATTAATTCATCTAATTTGGGTGGAATAATTTCTGGTAATCCAAATTTCGCTCTATTCCTATCAATAGTTTTCTTCATATCTCCGGAATATGGAACCGTGAATCCATGTTGAAGAACAGCATTTATAGAAACCTCATACTCTGGTGGGATATATCCCTCTTTGACAGCCATATTTCTTACCAATGCTAAAATAAATGAAAAATCTACACTTTTCGGACAACGTTCTGTGCATCTATGGCATAGAGAGCAATACCATATAGCATTACTATTTAAAACCTTATCTTTTAAACCTAGTAATAGACATGCCACAACTCTATGAGGTTGTAAGTCAATATATTGTGATACCGTACAACCACTACTACAGACACCACATTGAATGCATGCTAAAAGAGACTTAGCGCCAATCTGATTACTAATCTGGTATCTTAAATCAGAAATTAAATCTGTCGATTTAATTATATCTTGATTTTTTGCCATCTTATGCTTTCACCTCAGGGCTTAAAGGTCCTAATTCTTTTACTTCATTAATAAATTCGTTCATAACTTCTGCAAAAATTTTACCTTCACTCGCAGAAATCCATTCAAGCCGAAATCTCTCAGGGTCAATACCCAATTTTGCTATTACATTTTTAATTTCATTAACTCTTCTTAGTGTATCATGATTTCCTGCAATATAATGGCAATCACCGATATGACAGCCTCCAATAAAAACACCATCTGCTCCTTCTAAAAATGCCTGTAGAATAAAACTTTTTGGAATTCTTCCAGAACACATTACCCTTATTGGTCTTACATTAGTTGGGTATTGAAATCGGCTTACTCCACACATATCCGCACCTGCATAACTACACCAATTACAGAGAAATGCTACAATCCTTGGGCGTTCATCCACAAAATCACCTCTTAAAGCTTCAACAATCATTGGTTCAACTTGTTCATTGCTAAAATGGCTCATTTTAATAGCATCTGCTGGACATTCAGCCGCACAATCACCACATCCCTTACATAATAAGGGATTAACTTCAGAAATCATCTTACTGCTATTCATTGGAACCCCAATAGCGCCAAAGCTGCAAACTTCTGCGCATCTATTACAACCAATACATAACGCGGGATTTACATTAGAAATAATTGGTTCATTTTCTACAACTCCAGCAAATAAGGGAATTAACGCGTGTGAAGCAGTTGCACGTCCTTGACTAATAGAATCAGCAATACCTTTTGGACCATGTGCAGTTCCGCATAAAAAGATTCCATCTGTTGCAAAATCAAAAGGTCTTAGTTTGATGTGTGCTTCAAAAAAGAAACCATTTTTACCTAGAGGAACTTTTAATAACTCTGCTAATTGTTTATTTTTTTCATCGGGAATTAAGGGTGTAGATAAAACCACCTTATTCGCTTTAATGTGTAAATTAATCTGTGTTAACATATCATGAACTCTAACGGTAATTTTATCATCATTAAAATCCAGTTCAGGGTATTCTGAAAACCTAATGTAGTTAATATCTTCTCTTGCTTTCCAATAATATTGCTCTTCTTCTGTTCCAACACGAATATCGCGATATAATACAAAAATATTTGAATTTGGATAATTTTCTTTAACATACAATGCATGCCGTATTGATTCACCACAACAAATAATAGAACAATAACTTCTTCCTGTTTCTTGCCTAGAACCGACGCAATGAATAAACACAAGAGTTTCTCCATCCGTTAATTCATTATTGCGTAATTTTTCTGATAATTCTAATTGAGTAAAAACCCTTGGATCTTTTCCATAATTGTACCAATCCATAGGTTTATATTCTGAAGCACCAGTAGCAACAATAATTGTACCAACTCTAATTTCTGATGTGTTTTTTTCTGAATCTTCTATTTTAATCGAAAAATCTCCGATTGAGCCTTTCACATCAACGATATTAGATGATAAATAAGAATTAATATTCTTTTGTTCTTTAATTTCTTTGATAAATTTTGAAATAAATTCCATAGAATCGATTCTATCGAAATTTATTTTATAGATTAAATTCAATTGACCTCCAAGTTTGTCCATTTTTTCAACTAAATGGACTTTAAATCCACTTTTTGCTATTTCTAATGCCGCACTCATACCCGCAATACCTCCACCAATGACCAAAGCTTCAGGAATTACATCTCCCTTTATTTTAAATTCCGGTTTTAAATTTCTTGCCCTTGCTATACCCATTCTGATTAAATCTTTTGCTTTATCAGTGGCTTTTGGTTTATCTTTCATATGAACCCAAGAGTCAAGTTCTCGTATGCTCACAAAATTAAACAGATATGGATTTAAACCTACTTCTCGGAGTGTATTTTGAAAAAGTAGTTCGTGAGTTCTTGGAGTACAAGCAGCTACAATAACTCGATTTAAATTCTCTTCAATAATCTTATCTTTGATTATTTGTTGAGTCTGTTCAGAGCAACTGTATTTGTTGTTCATAGCAAAAACTACGTTGGGGAGTGTCTTTAAATATTCAACGATTTCTTCATTATCCATATATCCTGCAATATTAACACCACAATCACATACAAAGACTCCAATTCTAGGCTCATCAAATGGAGATACATACTTTAAAGGAGGTAGTTCAATCACTCTTTCTTCCTCGGGAATTTGAACTGCATGTTGAGCAGCAAGGGAAGCTGCACCACTCGCTTTTGCTACTGAATTTGGAATATCATCGGGACTTTGACATGAACCCGTAATATATATTCCTGGAATAGTGGATTTTAAATCTTCTAAAGAATTCTCTGTTTTAAAGAATCCAAAATCATTTTGTTCAATTCCAAGAATCTTAGCTAACTCATCCGCATCTCTTCTTGGTATTACGGCATTAGCTAAAATTACCATATCAAAGATCTTTTCTTCTACCTCTCCTGTATCTAGACTTGCATATTTGACAATTAAATCCTGAGTTAATGGATCTTCTCTAATATCACCTGGAATTCCACGATTATATTTAACTCCATATTCATTTTTTGCACGCTCTATAAATTCCTCTTGGTTTTTTCCAACTGTTCTTGTATCATTAAAGAAAATCGTTGGAGAAATCTCTGGAGCATGTTCTTTTGCAACAACTGCCTCCTTCACCATATACATACAACAAAATTTGGAACAATATGCGCATATATCTACATTCCTTGAGCCAACACAAGCAATAAAAGCAATATTTTTAACATGCTTTCCATCTGAAGGACGTACTAACTCCCCAACTGTTGGCCCAGAAGCACACAATAGACGTTCAAATTTCATTCCTGTAATGACATTTTTATATTCTCCATAATGATATCGTGTCAAAATACTTGGATCAATCAAATCAAATCCTGTTGCAACAATGATTGAAGCAATATTATATTCCAATATCTCATCTTTTTGTGTGAAATCTATAGCTTCTGCTCCACAATTCTTAGCACATAACGCACAAATCCCATGATTAAAATATAAGCATTTTTCCTTGTCAATTAGATAAACTGAAGGCACTGCAGAAGGAAAAGAAATATACGCTGCATGATTATATTTTAATCCTTCATCAAATTGGCTTGGAAGTCCTCTAACGGGGCAAATTGTTGCACAGTCTCCACAACCAGTACATTTTTCTTCATTAACATAGCGTGCCTTTTTTAGAATTTTTACTGTAAAATTTCCCATTGATCCCGATACTTCAGAAACTTCTGAATATGTAAAGAGTTTAATGTTAGGGTGTCGACCAACCTCAACCATTTTGGGAGCTAAAATACAAATAGAACAATCCAATGTGGGAAAAGTCTTATCTAATTGTGCCATCCTTCCTCCAATTGTAGAATCCTTTTCTACTAATATTACCCGATATCCTTGTTCTGCTAAATCCAATGAAGCTGATATACCAGATATTCCTGCTCCAATAACTAAAATATTACTATTTTTCATTTTTTTCACCCTATTTTCCTTTTTTAGTTTTAAGAGAAGTCATTTTTCTAAACCAATTGATTTTTTTTTTTTTCCATTCAGTAATCTCTTTTGCTGGAATATTATATTTTTCTATAAACTCTTCTGAGATAAGAGAATTAATTAGATTTTGTCCTTCATTTGTACGAATGATTATAATAGAATGCCCTTCTGGAGCTCCAGATGCTCCTACGCTAAAATCTGAAAATCTTCCAGTAAATTCATCACATTCATGACAATGATTTCTAACAGCCTCATCAAATTTTTTAATATCCACTTCAAATACTTTATTTTCCTTCGAAGTAACAAAAAAATTCTTTTTTATATTCGCTTTTAACACATCAGATGGAATAACATTGGTTTCTCTTTTTATAATTTTAAATAATTTTTCATAATCAAAATTTTCAAAACAAAACAAGCCTATAACAAATCTGATACTATAAGTCGGACTTATTCTTAAATATTGCATTTTTCTAATAGCTCTACACTGACACGGAGTTCCAACAAATGCTAAAGATAAATCTTCAATATAAAGAATGTCTTTTTTCTTCATTATCTCTTGAGAGATTTTATTGAAATCTTTTAATGGTAAAATATTTGATGAGATGGAATAACGAGTTCCTGCGGATTTTAATAAATCTTTTTTATCATAAATGATTTTTGGTACAGGTTTAAAATTCTCGTCATATTCCGATACAATCGCTGCGTCTATTTTATCTTGTTCAAATAAATACGTCAAAACAGTTGTAATTATTCCCCCATCTTGTCCGAGTTTTTTAATTTCTTGATCAGTCGTTTTTGCAGCAATAACAGTAATTATATGTCCCAGTTCGTCTTTAATTTGAAATTCTTCATTTAATTGATCTAATAATGGTGTTGTATTGGGGCATATATAATAGCAAATTCCGCATTCTTTACAATTATCAATATTTGCATCTGTTATGTATATAGGTTTATTACCATCCATTTTAATAACTTCAAAACCCTGACTTGTACAATAAGCAACACATGCTCCACAAGCACAACATTTATTATTATCGATGATCTCTTTTTCAAGTTCTTTAAAAGTTTTTATCTCTTTTAACAATAAGTTCTTTGATTTAACTTCTTCCATAAATTTTCAAATCCTTTCCAATAATTAATTTTTTTTTTAAAAAAAATTAAATCAAATTATTTAATAGTTAATGCTAAATTAAATTAATCAAGTACTTAATTTTATACAAGATCGTTAGTATTATTTAAAATTTATTCTTTTTTTTGTAAAATTTCGATTTTTTTAGTAATTCTTTTTCCTATTTTTGTATATAATTAATAAAAAGT
>JAHLWH010000012.1 GCA_019058015.1 Promethearchaeota archaeon
CATCTATTCCGGGTACCCACACCATTAAAAACTCACCAGGAGTGGGATCTTGATATTGAATCGAGTAATTACTGAGGATTAAATTAATATTAAAAGTAAAAGTTTTAACATCATTTGACTCTTGGAAAATCTCCGATATTTGAACCATTCGCGGTTTTTTAATCATTAAAAATCTGGAGCCTCCTGAGTTTTAAATTTATGTGCATTTCCAACTACATCTGAGAATGATTTATAATTATGAACTTCTAAATATTTTTTAGCGCTATTAATAATATTCGTTATTGCATTGTAATCTTGATATAAAGCGGAACCAATTTGAACAGCAGAAGCACCAGCCAAGAAAAATTCAATTGCGTCTTCCCCTGTAAATACTCCACCACATCCAAATATAGGAATTCTTACAATTTTATATAGATCAAACACTTTTTTTACAGCTATAGGATGGATTGCTTTTCCAGAAAGACCTCCGCTTCCATGTGATAAAATTGGTCTCTGGGTTTCAATATTAATAACTATTGCATTTACTGTGTTAATTGCTGTAATGGCATCCGCTCCCGCTTTCTCAGCACTTAGTGCAATCTCCCCTATATCTGTTACATTCGGAGATAACTTTACAATTAATGGTATTTTCAACTCTTTTTTAACAGCTGCAACATAATCATAGGTTAATTGTTTATTTTGACAAATAATTGATATTTCAGCATGAGGGCAAGAAATATTTAATTCTATAGCATCTGAACCCGCATCTTGGGCCTTTATTGCTACTTGGATATAAGTTCCTATTGAATCCCCAAAAACTGAAACAATTGTTGTTATATCATTACGTTTTAATTCTTTAATCTCTGAAATAAAATTATCTATACCTGGATTTGCAAGACCAACACTGTTAATGAAAGTTCCAGGCATTATTTCTAGAATTGAAGGATTTTTATATCCCTTTCTTAGAATTGGTCCAATTGATTTTGTGATTACTGCTCCTGCTCCCCCTTCAAATATCCGTTTCATACTAGAAAAAGAAACACCAAGAATACCAGAAGCCAATATAAATGGTTTCTCGGCAATTTTTTTAAAAAATTCACTCATTATTATTTTTAAAATTTTTCAAGTGTTGATATGTTTATTTTTAATAGGGAACTCATTATTATAATAATAAGTATTTTTATATTATTTAAAGATAGTATAAGGGGACTAAATTATTAAGTGTTATATTGCAGATACTGTCGTTGGGATTTTTGTAATTGATGAATTAGAGAATCCAATTAATTTTCGAGATTTTAATGGAGAAATTAATAAAATAATTGAATTCTATGGATTAATAGGAGAAAATAATCTACCTCAAGAATTTACAAAATTATTAGAAGAGTTATCAGAAAATGGGTATAATGAATTTATTGTTGATAATTTAAATTTAAGTAATTTAATTAATCAGAATTCTAATTTTAATGCAAAACATGAGGTTCCATGCCCTCTTATTCAATCGTTTAAATTAAATTTGATAAATAGTGTTAATAAATATGGAGTTCAAATAACGGAGGAACAAATAAGAGAACGATCGAAAAAATTAGGGGAAAGTCTTGCAAAAAAATCAATAAGTCGGGCTTCAGGAAAAGATGATATATTAATTATTCAAATGATAAATACTCTTGATTTATTAAAGAAAACTATAAATTTGTTTAGTACACGTATTAGAGAGTGGTACGGATTACATTTCCCGGAATTAACTGACAAAATTATTGAGGATCATGTGTTATTTAGTAAATTAATTTCAATTATTGGAAACCGAGAGAATTTTACTAAAGAGAACCTTCAAGATAAATTTTCTTTTAAAGATTACACATTAAATGAGATCGTTACTCAATCTCAAAATTCAATGGGTGCGGAGATTGACCTTGATAATATTCAGAAATATGCCGATTTAATTCTATCTATTGAGTTATATCGAACGCGATTGGAAAATGATTTAGATGAATTAATGAATGGAGCAACCCCTAATTTGACAACGCTTGTAGGAGCATTAATCGGAGCTAAATTAGTGGCTTCTGCCGGGAGTATTAAAAAGTTAGCCATGCTACCAGCCTCAACTATTCAGTTATTGGGAGCAGAAAGGGCATTATTTAGATCCTTAAAATCAAGTGCAAAATCTCCAAAGCATGGTATTATATTTCAATGGCATGGAATTCGTTCTGCAAAACCTTGGCATAGGGGGAAAATTTCTCGATTATTATCTGGTAAAATATCATTAGCTGCAAAATTAGATTATTTTTCCGATAAACTATTAGGAGATCAATTATTAAATGAAGTTAATCAAAAGATTGAAGAAATCAAACGAAAATTTCCAAATCCACCAAAAAAGAGTCAAAAAAAGTCTCAGAATTTATCGAAAAAGAAAAGAAGTAAAAAGAGAAGATAATTTCTTCAATCTCTAGAGAGATGAATTTAATTTGATTCAACCAAATATCCGCCCTCATCCTAAATTTGTAAATGTATTTATATCGGGTCCTTCTGAAAAATTAAAATTATATACTAAAAATCTGGATAAAGGTAATGTAATTTATGGAGAAAAAATAATTCTAAAAATGGATGAAGAATTTCGATTATGGGATCCATATCGAAGTAAATTAGCAGCTTTAATTTTAAGGGGGACTCAAAAGATATATTTAGAAAGAAAAACAACCTGTTTATATCTAGGAGCATCCTCTGGAACTACAATTTCTCACATTTCTGATATAGTTTCTAATGGATTAATATTTGGTGTTGAAATTTCTGAAAGAAGCTTACGCCAATTAATTCAAAATACTTCATCTCGAAAGAATATAATACCTATTCTTGGAAATGCATTAAATCCACAGGAATATTCAATGTTAATTTATAAGCCAGTGGATTTAATTTATCAAGATGTTTCACACCCTGACCAGGCAAATATTGCAATAAGAAATGCTAACTTATACTTAAAAGAAGGCGGAAAGATAATATTATTTATTAAATCGCAATCCATCAAAAGTACAGAAAAACCAAAAGAGATTTTTCAAAATGAATTAAATACTCTAAAAAGTGCCAATTTAAAGGTCTTAGAAAAAATTAATATAGATTCTTACGCTGGCGGACATCTAGGAGTCATGTTGGAAAAATAAATTAATTTCTAGAGAAATTCACTTATTTTTTTATTATATAATTCTTCTTCCAAAAGTTTCTTTGTAGTATCCCAGCTTTTTCTAATAAAGGGAGGAATAGATTTCTTTTCTTTAATCCAATTTCTAACAAATTCAATAGTTTTTACGTCACTTGTATAACCAGATCCAAGATCACCATATTTAATTTTTAATTCCGAAATTTTTTTATCTCTAATTGTTTTAGCTACGATCGAAGCTGCAGAGACTATTGGAAAAAGATCGTCAGCTTTATGCTTAGAAACAATTTTAAGCCCTTTATAATTTACTCTTTTCTTACAAGAAATTTTAAATCGTTCTTCATTTACATCTACTGCATCAAGAAATGCCTCATCTGGCTTTAGAGAATTGATAATTTCAACAAATTTTTCCAACTCCAATTCATTCAGAGTTATGTTTTTATTGAGTCTATCATCAATCTCTTTTACCGAAACATCAATAACTTTATATTTTACACAGTTTTCAACAATTAACTTGCATAATTCTGTTCTTCTTCTTGGAGATAATTTTTTAGAATCTTTTACACCAATCTCTTCTAAATATTTATATTTGTTTTCATCAAAAAGGACACCACAAATAATCATTGAGCCGATTAAACAACCTCTACCAGCCTCGTCTATACCTAAAATTAATTTAGCCATTTTATAATTTTAATTCCTTTACAAACTCTTTGAATTCTTCTTCGTCATCTATTTTTTCAAGATCTTTTATTTGAATAACTGGCATCTTATTGACTGGTAAATTTGATGTTTTGTAAGATTCAACTATATGAAGATATTTTTTCTGTAAAATTTGAGATATTTTTATTAAATCCTTTATTTTTGGTTTATTAACTTTCTGAGTTTGATTAATTGAAAAACAAACAGGATAAAAATCATCAATTTTTTCAAATGATTTTAAATTTTTAGATGTGATAAAAAGATCATATGGAATAATCTTATCTTTAGCCCAGAAAGTAAAAAAACCAATATCTTTTAAAATACCCTCTAATTGCTCTTGGAATTCAGTCCTATCTTGATCCAGGTCAAGAAATTCGTTAATGTCAACCTGAAATTTCCAATTAAATATATTAATTTTCCTTATAATTGTATCGTCAAAAATTTTTTGAATTTTATTTGCTGTTTCAATTGAAGTTCTCATTACTCCTCTTTCATAGGAACATAATGACCTTTTGGTGATTCCAATCATGTCAGAAAAGTTTTTTCGAGAAACTTCCTTTTCCTCTCGCATTAGTCTTAATCGATTACCATCTAAGAAAATTGTTCCTCCGCCTTTTTTTGCAAGGATATAGGGGAAAACTTTATTGTGTATTATTAACTTGAAAGTTTCAACATTTATGATTGGTAGATTTTTTCTTATATAAATAGTATTATTCTCTAGTTTTGAACGTCGATTTTTTTCTCCGATAATAATAGGAATTGCTTGTACAATTTTAGAAAAAAACTTTAATTCATCCAGCAAATCTTCGCTAATATTATCAATATTAGAAATAATTTTTATAACTATTAGAGAAGCATTATTTTTCGCAAGAATGTCAAAACAAAACTTTTCTTTGAGTGATTTTAATAAATAAGTTGTGAAACCATTATTTTCTAATAATAATTTTAATTGAGTTATTACATTTGAATAAAAATTTGGAACATTCATTTAAATAAGAGTTACTCTCTTTTTTCTATCTTTATATTTAATATAAAGCACTTATTTATTTTATTTTATTTATAGTATTTCAAACACTATATATAATATTTAAAAATTTTTAATATCTCCTTGCCTTCATCAGTAAGAAATATTTTTTTATTTCGTTTGTCATCAGATATTTTTATAAATTTCCAGGCTTTTTCTAATGGATTTAAATATCTTTGATTAAGAGCCATATATTCACTTGATTTATTTTTTTTCAAATCAGGGTTTTCCGTGATTAATTGCAATAGTCCTTCATCTTTTAAAACATTCAATAAATATTTTTTATATATAAATTTTTTACCTCCAGCCATCATTTTTTCTATTACTTTCAATACTTTAATTAAATCTTCTCTGGGTTTTTGTATTGGGAAGCCTTTTATCGGTAGAAATTCCATCTTGCCAGAATGCTTAGGTCCTCCACCAAAACTTATTTCCTGAGAATAAATATAGTATGTTTCTAAATCCCATATCCTTGCCGCTTCTATTGAAGCAATTGCAGTTAATTTAGAACCAGCAGAAATATTAATATAAATTTTACAGTTAGGATTCTGCTCCCTTTCGTTGCTGATTACTTTTGATATTTCTTGAATTATTTGAAAATAATCTGTATAATCAATTAGATTTGTTATTATTTCTAATGTTGGAATTTCCTTTTTTAAAACTTCAAAATTTTTTCTGTAAAAGGATTCATACATATCAGCAGCATTTAATTTTGATGGATCAGCCTTAAAATAGTATAACTTATTAGGTTTTGAAGTTATTATCGGGAAAGTTATTCTTTCTCCCTCGTCAGCATTAAATACAATATGAATTTGAGGTTCGAATATGGTTTTCACCAAGTCAATTTTAATATTTTTTCAAAATTAATCTATTTAATTTATTAAGTTTAATAAGTTAATAGAAACTTATGTTTTAAAATCTAATGTATTTTTGTTTATTAAAAACGGACTTTATAATTTCAGAAAAGAATTTATTTTATGGATTAAATTGCTTTATATATAAAAAAATACTATTAGAAATGGGTTAATGTATGTTAAAGATTGATTTATCAAAGTTAGATCCTATTGAGAAATCGGAGTTTCCAGAAATCGTAGAGAGAAAGGGAGTGGGACATCCTGATACAGTTTGCGATGCATCTGCAGAAGCTTCATCAAGAGCATTATGTAAATATTATTTTGATAATTTTGATCGGTATTATCATCATAATGTGGATAAAGCTGCACTGGTTGGAGGAATTACTAAGCCTACTTTTGGTGGTGGTTTAATAATAGAACCACAATATTTTTTGATTGTTGGAAGAGCTATAAATCAAATTATGGTTGGAAATAAAATGAATTATATTCCGATAGGACCCCTCTGCTTAGA
>JAHLWH010000141.1 GCA_019058015.1 Promethearchaeota archaeon
CGCCCTCATTGATGCTGATGATGATAAAAAAATCACTTGGAAAGAGTTCAATCAGGCAATAAATGTATTCGCAATAAAGTTATGGAAAATGGGGTTCAAGAAGGGAGATATTTTGGTAACTTCTCTCCCTTATTTAATGGAACATATATTTCTAGCATATGCATGTGCCAAATTAGGAGTTATGTGGTGTCCGCTCGATCTAAGACTTAAACCAAATGAGATTTTGAGAAATTTGAATTTATTAAAAAACAAAACAAAAATGTATTGTCATCTCGGTAAAACCAGTGTAGCAAATTTTGGTATGATTGGAAAAGCGGTTAAGGATAATTGCCCTTGGATTGATTATTTTGTTCAATTTAGTCCTCCTGGTGATAGAGTAAGAAAAGGAATTATTCCTGCATATGAATTTGCAACCCAAGCAAAGAAAGAAGCAATGATAGTTACGCAAAAGCCCGAAGAAATGAAGATTTTTAAAGCAGAATGCGCTAAAGTTAAAGAAGATGACCCAATTTTGATTGTTTTCACTACTGGAACAACTGGATGGCCAAAACCAGCAATGATTACAAATGTCGGAATTACATCCCAAAATATGTGTTTATCGAAGGGATTTGATGTTGAGGAAGAAGATTCAATGCTTGTAAATCTCCCACCAAGTCATGTGGGAGGGAATGCTGAACAATTAATGACACCATTATATATAGGTGCGACAGTGGTGGTCTTACATATATTCGATCCAGTAAAAACTTTAAAAGCGATTGAAAAATATAAAGTGACGACATTCGGCCAAATTCCAGCATTATTTGAAATGGAATGGCGATTACCAGACTACAATAAATATGATCTATCAAGTTTAAAATTTGCCCTATATGGAGGACAACAAGTAACTAGAATATTTCTAGAAAAGCTTTCAAAAATGGCACCAAAATTTGGTTCTGGTTTAGGATTAACTGAAATCTCAGGATTTTGTTCATACACTCCATTAGATGGAACAGTTGATGATATACTAGATAATTTAGGTCACGATTATCCAATCACTCCATTAAGTATCCGGAAGCCAATGAAAGAGGATGGTTCCGCTGGTGACGAAATGTCTGTAGGACAAATTGGTGAAATTTGTTATACCGGACCTCAGGTATTCAAGGGGTATTTTGGGAATGAAGAGGCTACAAGAAAAACAATTTCAACCAATGGTGTACTATATACGGGAGATCTAGGTTTTAAAGACGAGAAAGGTAACCTACATCTGTCTGGAAGAGCCAAATTAATGATAAAACCCAAGGGATATAATGTATTCCCAATAGAGGTTGAAGCCCATATATCAAAATTGGATGGAGTAGCTTCAGTAGGCGTGGTCGGTGCTCAACATAATATTTTTTCGGAAGGATTTGTAGCCTATGTTCAATTAAAACCCGGAGCTGAATTAACTGAAGAACAGGTGATGGAACATTGCAAACAAATTGCATCATATAAAAGACCCTCCCTTGTTGTTTTTATTGATGAGATGCCTTTAAATAGAGTTGCCAAAACCGATTATAAAATTTTAAAAGAAAAAGTCGAACATAACGTAAAAAGAGCAAGAGAACAAGGAAAATGGGATGCAGATTAAAAATAAATTAAATAATTTTTTTTTTATGTTTTAAATACTTAAAAAATTTTATTTTTAATTTCTTCGAATAGTTTTAATATTTCTTTTTCTATATAAACGCCACTTACAGGTGAAAAACTAGGGAAAGGTTCATATCCTCCCACTTCAATATACTCTTTAATTGGGAATAAGTATGAAATCCAATCGTTGGTATTTTGGAAGATAAAGGTATTTTCTTTTCCATTTGGAGATTTCATAAGCAAATTCTTTCCAATTTCTTCAAATAATTCACCGGGTGCTGTTATAATGCTAAGAGTTTTAGATTTTGAGTCAGAAGATGCTTTAATTTTAAAATATTGTATAATAGTATTGCATTTTGCCTTCAAACCTTTATATTTTATATGAAATGCTGAAAAATTTGGTTTTTTACTGGAAATTACTGTAACTGGGATTAATAAGTATTTTTTCAGTAAAAATAGTAACTTATTCTTCAGCCATGTTTTTGAGAAATATTTATAATCCTTCATGGGAATCCAAAACTTTTTAATATAAGAACCTAATTCGATTTTTTCAAAATAATCTTCGTTAGATATTGATTGTGCAAGATTTAACGCTTGTTTTCCTAAGAAATATCCAATAGATTTTGTATGTTTATAAGTTCCTAACTGATCATAAATAAGAGTTTTATTATCGTTTAGATTCTCAAAATTTGTTCCACACGTTGTAATGGGATTTAAATCGCCAGCATAACTATTAAAAAAAACCGCATTTACACGCCCATCGGTTAATTTTTGAATTTTAAAAATAATCATACCAGGGAAATCAGCTGACAATTTATTATTTAAAAACGATAATGTAGTTGGATGGCAGGAGAAATTTACAATTATTCCAATTAGATTATTATCTTTTAAATTACGAAAAGCAATCACACCCAAATCAGACTTTGATCTCTGAGTAGGGTGACGTCGATTAATGATTATATCTTCATCAATTACCTTTTTGATCCAAGCTATATTGCATGGTATTAAATCTTTAACTAATTGACTAACCATTTTTACAATTTTTTTACTCATCCATACGAGATATTTATCGTTTCTATTAGCACCAAACATAATACCCTTCATCACATTTAGAGCTCCTCCCGGCCAATAAAATTCTCCAGTTAAATCGAATGAAGAATGAGTATGGGTCGCATGGATTAGAATTTGTTCTGGATTAATAGAGATAAATTTTTGAATTCTGTCTTTAATGTATTCAGATAGAGACAATGGTATTTTTAATAAATCAGTAGAAATGAACAATAATCTGTTGCAATTATTATTAATATTCTTTTCTTCTAATAAAATACCATAAGCGTGAATATCATCTAATTTCCCTAAACATGGCTCAGTTCGAGTATAACCCGCCATTGCCTTGCCAATGTAATCCTTCGGTGTTATATTTACCTTACCAAAAGCCACTTTCATAATATTAATTTAAAGGAAAAAAATTCAAAAATGTTTGGATTTAATTTAGCAATAACCTTAATTCATTTTTTGATATTAATTTGACTCTTATTTTTTTGAGTTTTAAATAAATCTGATAACAATCTTTATAGAAAAATCTTTTTAAAATGTTAGATTATTAAATTAAGTAATAAAAAAAAATGCCTTGTAAAAAAAGTATTTTAATATTTCTAGATATAATTAAATATTGCTTTAGTAGTAAATAAAAAGGGTCAGTGGTCTAGCGGTTATGATTGTAGCGCTGGTTAGAATAGCGTAATAATAAACGCGTGCTTGACGTGCACGAGGTCGGGAGTTCGATCCTCCCCTGACCCACCACATAATTAATAATTATTGTATCAAAAAAAGCCTTTCAAGTTTATCTTTATATTCTTTATAGTGGTTTTTCAATTTATAATCCGATTTTCTAAAATTGCGAGACTTATAATTCTTGTCATAATGATAAAGCCATGAATCCTTACATAGACAGCATATTTTCTTATTATCAGGAAAATATTTTGGAAATACTTCAGGAAATTCAAGTATTTGGCCACAAACAACACAAAAATCTTGTGCTTTTTTTACTACTTTTTTTAAATACTTAAATTCAGTTTTCATTCTATTAATTGTATATAAAAAAAATATTTCATATGCACGATTATCTTCTATTTCTTTAATATATTGATTCATCTGATTAAAAATATGAGTTATTTTCAATAAATATTCTTTCTTATCAGGAGTAGATTGTGAATCGGCATCGATTTTAAAATATTTAAGTTCCTCAAATTTTAAAATTAATTTTATTAAATTTTGTTTAATTGCCTCATTCCTAATATTTCGAGCCATTTCATTTTCTTCTTTTTTTAACAAATAAGAGAATATTACTGATATAATTTGAACTATTCCAAAAATAAATATTACAAGTAGAATAAAAGTGGTAATAATAACCCCTATTGTAAGTGGTAATTTTAATTTATCAAAGATAAGTGATGTTAAAATCATGGAGATTACTAAACAAATAAAAAATCTAAATTTTTTATCCGTAAATATGCTTAGATTTTTTTTTAATTTCAAGATTTCAATCATGTATTATTTTACTTAGAAATTTCTCCACCTAATGCTTAAAAAAGACTATATTAAATAAAAATTTATGTCAAAAAAATAATAATAAATTTTTGAACCGTAATTTATTAATAGAATTTTACTTTTAGAAGTTGTACATTTCTTGCGTGTTATCTTTTTAATAAAGAATGAAATAAAGGATTTAATACAATCTAACGGCTATTTTATCAAAATGTCCGTCAAAGGATAATATATAATTACAATTATATTTTTGAAATAAATAAAGTATTGATGCATCAACATAACTAAGCAATAATTTTGGAGAACAATATTTTTTTAAAAGATTGCATATTTCCAAGTATTCGGCAAGAGTCATAAGAATCTTTTTAACAAAAATTTCTTCACCCCAGTAAAGTTCATGCATTTTTTCTAAATAATGAGTATTACCATTAAATCTCGCGACAGTTAATGTTAAAGTTTCATTTATAACTAAATAATTTGTTATAAGGAGGTCTTTACCTTTTTCTTTTAACTCAATTAGAATCTCTTGGGCTCTATTATGATTTTTATCATTTTTGGCTTTTAATGCGAAAAAAAAGTTTGAATCAATAACTATTGTCATTTCATATCACAATCTAAGTTAGATTAGAAATAGCTTTTAATTACATTCCATACAATAATTCATCATCAGATTTTTCTAAGTGTTGTAAAGGAGCATCAATCAAATTTTCTTTTATTTTTTTAATTAATTTGTCAGAAATTTGAGGATTTTCCATTTTCTCAAAAAGAAATTCTTCAAGCCGATTAAATGCAAATTCAATACATTTATCTAAGATCTCTTGTTGTGAAATTTTCTTACCTATTTTTAAGGTTAATTTGGCTTGTAATTTATCTAGTAGATCTTTTTTATTTAATTTTACACTTGACATATATTTAATTAGAATTTTCCACTTTTTATACTTTTCTACTTTTTAACATTGAATTTTTCATGTAAATATTAGTAATTTAATGAGATGAATTAGGGAAATACTCCTTTTAAACTTTAAAATTTAAATCAAAAAAATTAAATATTTCGAAGGAATAGAATAAGTAATTAATTAATAATTAGCGACTTTTATGCCAATACGAATTAGATGGATTCAAGGAAAATTTTTAGGATTGGGATTAATGATTATCGGATTTTGTGGCTTATTCCAAGTCATTTACATATTAATAGCTCAATACGTTTTTCTAATCGGCTCGCTTTTTGCTGTAATTTTAATCCCAATAGGTGCGACGATTGGGCTTATTTTAGCTGCAGTAATAATTTTTGAAAGTATAGCAGATGTCGAAAGACGACGAAAAATAAAAAGTCAGTTTAGAAAGAAATCAGGAAAAGAACGAAAATTTTTCTCATTTCCTATTACTAAACCCTTATTATTATGTTTTATGAGTTTTACGCTAATTTATGTTTTATCATTTTTTATTTGTAGTATATCTTTAAATTCTTTTCAATCGTTTATAATTGCAGAGAATATATCAACTATAAGTGTTATATTCATTGCTTATTTTATCGAACGAAATTGGGCAAAAATAAAGAGATAAAGTTTTATACTCTTGAAGAAATTATATATATTATTTAATGATTAGATAATCCGATAGCAGTAATGGAAAACTCTGATAATTTTAAAAAGATTCGTATTCGATGTCCCATATGTGGAAAGAAAGGAGTCATTCAGGTTGCAAGGAAAATAATTGAATCTAGTAATAGAGGAGTTTGCGCTATTGAAGTAGCCAAAAATCAAGTTTGCTCTGATTCATTTATAGCTTATGTTGATAAAAATTTTGTAGTACGGGATTATTTTATTCCAGATATAGCTTTAGAAGGGATTGAAGTAGTAGAAAAAGAAGTTCCTACTAAAAAAGATGAACTGGTTATTGAAGAGAAAAAAATTTTAGATGAAGATTATAACATTGTCCGGAGTATTTTACAAAGAAAGATTTTTACATACATAATCTATGCGATATTAGTAAAAAAACCGATACATTTAGTGTATGATATTCAAGATATATATGATCAGATAGTGCAAGTTTTTGAAGAAATTACAAGGAATGCTTTTGAGATGCATATAACTGTGGGAAACATGGAAGAATATAAATCAAATAAAAAAAAATATAAAGACATATTAGTTTTAGATATTAGTTCAGAAACAATATTAGAAGGGCAAAATAAGAAGATTTCACAAAATTTATTAATTTATGAAGCAGAAATAGTAAAAAAAGCTTTTAAACAATATGATCCAACAACTTCTTTAATAATTTTAAAAAATGAGATTCAGAAAATATATTCTCTAACGTACAATTTAAAAAATTTACTTCAAGAAGAATCTGGTAAAAGTAAAAAGAAGTGGTTAAAAAAAAATGTTATTAATGAATTGAATCGAAGATTTAATATTAAAATAAATGCTAAATACTTGAATTTTGTATTAAAAATTATTCAACATTATTTTGGTTTAAATCCAGCAGAATATGTTATAGATGTCACACATGGAATAAAGGATTTTTTTTCTAAATTATGATTTTATTAAAATTCTAATGCTCAAGTTATTATAATAATAAAAAAGAGAATAAAATTATGAGTAGTACTATTCACAAAAGTTCAAGTTTTGATTCATCATATGATGTAGTTGTCATCGGAGCAGGACTCGGTGGTCTCGGTGCAGCGTTAAATTTAGCTTTATCACAAAAAAGCGTGCTTCTTTTAGAACAGCATAATTTACCTGGCGGTTTTGCTTCGAGTTTTGTACGAGGTCGATTTGAATTCGAAATTTCACTTCATGAAATGTGTGCTGTTGGCCCTCCAGAAGGTCCTCTTAAAGGTCCCATTAGGTATGTCCTTCATGATGAATCCAGCGTAGATGTAGAATTCGTGCCAGTTCCAGAAGCTTATCATTTGATTTTAACAGGTGAAGAACATAAAATTAACGTTAAATTGCCTTTTGGCGTAGAAAATTTTATTGATACAGTATGTTCTGCAGTACCAGAAACACCAAGAGAAAGCCTGGTTAAATATTTCGATCTTTGTAGAGAGTGTAGTGAAGCATTAACATTTGTAGCCCGGTCGAAAGGAAAAATAGACTTTAAAACCTTAATGGTGAAATATGCGTCGTTTTTAACTACTTCTGGCTATAGTGTAGCCGAGGTTACAAATAAATTCAGATTTCCGAGAAAAACTTTGGACCTTTTATATCCTTACTCATGTTACATGGGATTACCTGCATCTAGGTTAGATTTTACGATATGGGCATCATTACTTCATCTCTATATAACCCAGGGCGCATACATCCCCAAAGGAACATCACACCAAATGTGTTCAGCTATCGATACCAGAATTAGAGAACTTGGAGGTCAAACGGAATATAATACTAAAGTAAAAAAAATTTTAGTCGAAGATAGAAAAGTTGTCGGTGTTGAAACCGATGATGGTGAAAAAATTAAGGCAAAATATGTCATAACAAATTGTTCGCCTCATCTAGTTTATGGTAAATTGATTTCTCCAGCAAGTGCGGTTCCAGTAGAAGCACACAAACTTAACAATTCTAGGCGTCTTGGTGTTTCAGCTTTTGTTGTCTACATGGGTTTAGATGCATCTCCTAAAGATTTGAATCTTGAAAGTTACGGATATTTCATTAGCCCTCATATGGACACGGAGAAGATAAATAAGAGTATGCTACAATATGAGAATATGCCCGATTTAACAGCCAGTATCTGCCTAAATAACGCTATACCCGACTGTTCTCCACCCGGAACAACGATTTTGTCAATTACAACCGCTTTTGGAATTGATGTTTGGAAAAATATTACACCCGAAACATATTTCGCGACTAAAAACAAATTCGCAAGGCAAATGATTGAACAAGTAAGTAAAGCATTAGATTCTCCGATTTCTGAACATATCGAAGAAATTGAAGTTGCAACGCCACAAACATTCTCACGTTATACTGGTTCATTTAAAGGCGGTGTTTATGGTTATGATTTGGATCCTTGGGACAGCTTAGTTATAAGATCACAAGTAAAAAACAAAGAAGAATTCTTTAAAGGTCTAGAATTTGCTGGGGGTTTTGCAGCAATGGGTCATGGATATAATAGCTCTCTACTTTCAGGACGGCAAGCAGCACGATCTGTTCTATGGAAAATGAAAAAAGAGGGAGGCTGAAAATATGGAAGTATATGGTAGGTCAAAAGATATGGCACAAGCCTCCAAAATGCAGCGTGAGCGAAAGAAACGATGGAAAAATGCATCTCCTGTACCAGATGTCGAAGATCCAATAAAAGAATTATCAAAAGGTCTACATTTAAAAAATTTCCAATTGATAATAACAGACATTAAAGAAGTCACTAAAACTACAAAAACTTACAGATTGAAACTTGCACCGGATTCTGAGTTGAAAAGATTACCTCTCTTTCGCGCTGGACAATATCTCAGTGTTAAAGTTAATATAGATGGGGTCAAGGTTACCAGGCCCTACTCGATTTCTTCAGCACCGTCAGACGTTCTTGGAGATGGATTTTATGAACTTACAATTAAAATTAAAGACGATGGCTTTTTATCATTAGAGCTTTTCGAAAAATGGAAAACAGGAAGTATTATTTCGGTGTCTGGACCACACGGAAATATGTATTTTGATGATTTACGTGATTTAAATGAGATAGTTGGAATTGCAGGTGGTTCAGGCATAACACCCTTCAGGTCAATTATACACGAGATTGCGACTCAAAAATTAGATCTAAAATTAACTGTGCTCTACGGGAGTCGTTATGAAGATGATATAATCTTTGCGGAAGAATTAAGCAATCTTGCTGGAAAATTGCCAGATAAAATTAAGGTTGTAAATATTTGTAGTGAACCAAGTGAAAATTGGAGCGGACCTTCAGGTTTCATTACTGCCGAATTAATCAAAAAATACGCAGGACCGATAGAAGGAAAGACATTTTTCATTTGCGGACCGCAGGCGATGTATGAATTCTTAGAAAAAGAAATCCAAAGTCTTAACATTCCAAATAGAAGAATAAGGAGAGAATTATATGGACAACCCGACAATATTACAATGAATCCAAAATACCTAGTAGAATTTAAAGATAAAACGTTTAATATAACAGTAAGAATAGGAAATAAAATAGAAACGATTAAAGCATCAGCAACTGAATCAGTTTTAGTGTCACTTGAGCGAGCTGGCATCGTGGTTGATTCGCAATGCCGTTCAGGCGAATGTGGTTTTTGTCGTTCACTTCTCATCTCTGGTAATATTTTTATTAATGATGAAATCGATGGGAGACGCGCAGGTGATAAAAAATTTGGTTTCTTTCACCCATGCTCCTCATACCCACTTAGTGACTTGGAAATTAAAATTCCTTCGTTTAAATTCGTGAAATTCAGTCCAATTAAATGATTAAATTATTCTTATTATTTTCTTTTTTTAATTTGACCTATTAAGAATCTTAATTGGATTTATAAAAAGGTAAAAAAAAAATTAATTAAATTTATTTCTGTTTCCAGAGTGGATCTTGCTCTTGGAGAACTCGTCGTTGAACCTTTCCAACCATAGATTTAGGAATTTCTTTTATAATCTCTATTTGTTTGGGGCATTTATAATGAGTAATGTTTTCCTTACACCAATTAATTAACTCGTCAGAAGTTATTTTACCTATTGAATCTTCTTGTAGTTGTACCCATGCCTTAACGAGCTCATCCGTTTCTGGATCTGGTAGACCTGCAACGGCTACTTCTAGAACTGCGGGGTGGCTTCCGATTAGTTCTTCTACTTCTTTAGGAAATACGGAATATCCCTTATATTTTATCATCTGTTTTTTTCTATCGCGTATTGTAATTTGTCCTGTTTCATCCATGTATCCAAGATCGCCAGTAAGGCACCAAATTCGTCCATTCCATTCTCTTAAAGTTTCTGCAGTAGCTTTAGGATTATTTAGATATCCTTTCATAACTTGTGGCCCGCATACGCATATTTCTCCAGTAAATTCTATTCCATAACCTTTAAGTGGTCCCTTACTGAAATCTTCAGCATCAAAAATTGCCCAATCGGTGCCAGGATAAGGTAATCCTATTTTTCCAGGCTCATCTTTTCCATTAAATGGTCCTGTACTAACTACAGTGGTACATTCTGTTAATCCGTAGGCTTCAACAAGTTTTCCTCCACTAATCGCTTCAAATTTGTCTTTAACAGGCCTGTGAAGTGCTCCTGCGCCGCTTACACACAATCTGAACATTCCTTTAAGTCTGGGTTCAGGATTCTCCTGTAAATAACGAGTCAATCCAATGAAAAGGTTTTCAACACCCGGAAGTATAACTCCACCTTCTGGTCCAACCTCTAATATTGTATCCACGACTTCTTTTAAAGAAGAGGGAGGTCTTGGAAACAGTATATTGTAATCTCCACCCTCTATGACCACATTTTGAACGATGGTCTGACCAAAAGCATGAAACATAGGAAGAATTCCAATGCAAGCCATCGGATGAGTTGCATCTGGCATCCATAAAAAAGTTTGTTTTGCATTTGTTACACAATTATAATGTGTAATTATTGCTGCTTTTGGAACACCTGTAGTTCCACCTGTCATCAAATATACAGCAGTATCATTTAGAGGATCAATTTTTACCTCTGGAATATCAACTTCTCCCCTTTTATTAGCCAACTCTTTAAAGTCTAATGCCCCCGGAACATCACCACTAGGTATGGTACC
>JAHLWH010000142.1 GCA_019058015.1 Promethearchaeota archaeon
ATAAGTGCAGAAGCTCAACATCAACGATATCTTCAAATTTGTAGTGATGGAGAATGAGGTGCAATCATAACGTCGGAAGATGAAAGAGGAGCTGACTTAGATATTTATGCCCAACGAGTCAATTCTGTTGGAGATACGCAGTGGACAAGTAATGGGGAAGGGATAAGCACAGCATCCCAAGCTCAATATGATCCTCAAATTTGTAGTAACGGTTCAGGGGGGGCGATTATCGCATGGCAGGATGAAAGAGGAGGAGTAGCCGCCTCAGATATTTACGCCCAGCTAATCAATTCAAATGGTGATGCACAGTGGTCTACCAATGGGATAGTTATAAGTGCAGAAGCTCAACATCAACGATATCTTCAAATTTGTAGTGATGGAGCAGGAGGTGCAATCATAACGTGGGAAGATGAAAGAGGAGCTGACTTAGATATTTATACCCAACGAGTCAATTCAAATGGTGGTATAGAATGGACAAATAATGGAGTAGGTATATGTATTGCTAGCGGTAATCAACGATATCCTCAAATTTGTAGTGATGGAGCAGGAGGTGCAATCATAACGTGGGAAGATTATAGGTCTTTATCTCATTGGGATATTTATGCGCAACGAATCAATTCAGCCGGAAATATTGAATGGACAAATAATGGAAGAGGTATATCCACGGAATCTGGTAATCAACGATATCCTCAAATTTGTAGTGATGGAGCAGGAGGTGCAATCATCACGTGGGAAGATGATAGAGGAACAGTAGATATGGATATTTACGCACAGCGGGTTAACTCAGCTGGAAGTATTCAATGGACACTTGACGGAATAGAAATATGTACAGCAATCGACAATCAAAACTATCCTCAAATTATAACCGACGGATCTAATGGAGCTATCATCACATGGCAAGATCATAGAGGGACTTCTGATGACATTTATGCACAGCGAGTTAATTCAGTTGGAAGTATACAATGGGACACTAACGGAAGTGTTATATGCACAATGGATGCTACCCAAAAAGAACCTCAGGCTTGTAGTGATGGAACAGGAGGTGCAATCATCACGTGGCCAGATTATAGGTCTTTATCTCATTGGGATATTTATGCACAACGTATAAAAAATGCACTTCCAACATCATTTCATCCAGAAGACATTATAACCTCCAAAGATGGTTCAGAAACTATTAATTGGACACTATACGACGATTGTGCAGGTGGAAAATATCACGTATTAGCGAATGATACTAACGGCAATTATTATATTTGGAAGAATTGGACATCCTGGACAATTAACTCTCCTCTTAATGTTTCAATTAACCGGACCGTCTCAGGGTCTTTTGAATACACTATTGAATATTATGACGATCAAAATCAATATGGAATATCCGATACAGTTATAGTTGAAATCGTTGGTCTAGAAATTAGTGGGTATAACATTTTGATTCTTTTTATATCTGCCTTTATAGCTTTTGTCATTTTAAAAAGAAAAATAAAATCTAACCAAATTAGGCAAAGAAGCAATTGATAAATTTATACAAAAATCAAAAATTTTTTTTTTAATATAATTTTTTTTCTTCTTAATTCATATTTTAAATAATAAACTGTTTTAAAACTATTGACTTCGATTAATAGTATTTATGCCGCCTTGCTGAATAATACAGGTGAAGATGTATATCTTAGCAAGAGGACAACGCTTAGCTGATATTAAAAAATATGGCATTATTTTAAAAAATGAATACTTAAAAACCGAAATGGTCGAACAAGTAAAAGTAGTCGAAAAATTATCCAGCGAAGATTCCTATGATTTAATTATTGTAATTATGCGTAAAAATCAAGTCTTTTCATTATTATTTTTAATTTTAAAGATAAAGAATAAAATTATCTCTTAAAAAAGCAATTAATTTATAAATCGGGGGATAGTGATGATAATATTGAACCTACTAAGGAATATGAAATTGAAATGTCTTATTTTAATATCTTTTTCACTTGTTATTACATTTTTTTCAATAATTTCTTACACCCAATTTCATTCTTTTCGGAAATAAATAAATAAAGATTAGATCCTGAATTACTTTAAATATTTCTAAACCATCAATGATACTTTGGATCAATTAAAACGAAATGGGACTTTAAATCGTATTATTAGAAATTGATAATAATGAAAATCTTTGTGCTCGATTAAAATAGGTATTTTAAGGGAGATTTTCTAAGTATATTTTGTGTTTTTCCCAAATTTTTCAAATTGGTATCTAGTTTCGGTCATTCACCTCGTTGCATTCTCAGAACACATTTTCTACATATTACAAAGATTGCTGAGCCAGGGTCTTCCACTCCAATAACCATTTTTAGAACTCTTCAAAATTTTAGAAGGGATAATTTATCTGAATTTGAATATCTCCAATATCTATACCTTTATTGTCTAATAATTAGTCAATTTGGTCTAAAATTTTAATAGGATCGTTTTTTGATACCCATAATTTTACTCTCTCCAATGTCATATCAAAAAAATCGTCATCACAATCGCATCCTGGATAACAATCATTTGTGGATAACATCAGATTCCATAAAGCTAATTTTATTTGATGTGATTAATACGACATTTTATCCAAAGATAATTAAAGAGAATTAGAGTTTTAGTAATCGGCTACCATGGATAATGGATATTATTTCTATATGCTTTTGTTTAATCAAATAAATAATGCGATAATTTTTATAAAGAATTTCTCTCAAGTTAGGGTCATTATATTCTGGAACTTTTCTTCCAAACTTAGGAAATTGCTCTAAATGACTTATCATTTCATAAATCTGTTTTACTAAGATTTGGGCATATTTAGGTGAATCTTTTGAGATAAAATTCGCAATATTATCTAATTCTTTAAGTGCATTGTCTGTCCATTTTATTTCAACCATTTTGCTAAACGCTCTTTCGCTTGTTCATGTGTGAATAATCTTCCTTCCTCAGAATCCTTTAATCCTTTCTCTATTTTTTGTCTTACATATATTGCTTCAATTATATCTTCCATACTAATATCTTTAGGAAGTGATTTAATCATTTCTATAATATTTTCCTTTTCTGTTGCCATGAAATAAAACCTCAATAAATGACAAGTTTCTTATAAATATATAATCTCTGTCTCATTAAATTTTTTATTATTAACTTAAAAAAGAATTTTAGTGTCTTGTTGTAAGCATATTATTATATAAATACTTCTTTTATAATTAATTTTCATACAAAACCCAAAATTTCATCCACTTCCATAGCTGGGACAAGTATTATATCCATATTAGCAAAAGCACTACATGGGAGATTGGATATTTACCAAATAATATTGCTTTGGGAACCGTATATAGCTTCTCCTGTAGAGTCACTTGATGATATATTCCTCGTATACAAAAAATGAAAAATCGGTCATATTTTCTTTTTCTAGGAATAAAAAGAATATGATTATTAATTTTTTCTCTAATTTACCAAGAGATTAGAGTTAAACCCCAGAAATCCTTAAATTTTTTATCAGTAGAATAAATATTTTTAGTGTTATATTTGTGGCAAGTCATTGCAATAATCTCATCGTGTAATTCATAGCCTTTCTCATTATCCATCATTTGATTTAAAATTGACATATCAAAGCTATCAATTATAATGTTTGGGGATTCTTTCCATCTTAAATAATTCTCTCTTAATGCTTGTAGGGCATTCTCTCCATCTTTTCTAAAGTTCCATAGTATTTCCGTTATTGAAATGGTTGGTATTATCGCAATAATCTTTCCATTAATAATCTCCTGCTGCAATTTTTTTAGAACATTGGGAGGACTACTTTTCTGCAATTGAAATAGTGCGACAGCATCCAAGACAACATGTTTTTTTGGGGGCAATTAAATTCTCCATAAGCTTTTTTTGGCTTTCTCATGATCTTCATAAGTAAATTCATAATTATCAAAAGTGCCAATGCAATCTTCAAAGGGATGTTTTTTTTTCCTTAATTTAATTTCATTTTCATTTAATTCTAGTTCTACGATGGAGCCATCAGTTAATTTAATTTTTTCTCTCCATTTTTTGGGAATTACTATTCTGCCATTTGAAGAGACTTTCTGTTCAATTTTTTCAACCAATTGTCATCAAATTATAATGAATTGTCAATTATAATAATGACAAATTAAAAATAAAAATATATCTAAAATAATTTTTTTTACGTTTAATTTAATCGTAAGATAAAATAAATCTTTTTAGAATTAAATAAACAGAAATTAGATCTTGAATTATTTTAAATATTTCTAAACCATCAATGAAACTTTAGATCAGATTAAACGAAATAATACTATAGATTGTTTTATAAGAAATAGATAATGATGAAAACCTTTATGCTCGATTAAAATAGGTATTTTAAGGAAGATTTTCTAAATATATTTTATGTTTTTCCCAAATTTTTTGTTTTACCTCATTACCTATCGTTTCAGCGTCATCTAGAGTAAAAGTGCTTTTAGAGGTAATTTTATCTGCAATTTCTAATTTTTCGAGGTAATTTTCAACAGCAGCGTGTGCAATTGTATCCCATTTAATTTCGGGATATTTTTTCATTCTTTTTAATAATTCTTCAGATACAGAAAATGAAATATCGGTCATATTTCTTCAATAAGGTAAATGGCTGTATTATTATTTATTTTTTATTATTGCAAAATTTTTTTAAAATAGATAAGAATTATAAAAATTGGAAAAATAGGAAAAAATATTAATTTTTATACTCGATTAAAATAAAAAAAAATTTGTTTTCCTTTGGTGATGAGGTTCACCGAAGGATAATCTGTTTTATATTCCAAGTTCTTCTAATTTTTTCTTGTTTGCTGCAACTTTTTCCGGTGTAAGGTCATAAAACTTCCAAAATAGAAAGATTGTTATTAGCACTAAAATTGCTGGGACGATTGCAGAATGGATACGAATCCCAAACAGAGCCAAGTCAGGTGTTGGGCTTAGAGATATTAATTCTGTGAGACTTGGAGCGCCTTCAACGAAGCCGGTTAAAGTGTGTACGATAGCAAAAATAATAGCCTGAAATGTCCCACTAAGTCGAATAAAAAAAGCTTGGTAACCGTAATAAATAGATTGTTGTCTCTTTCCCGTCCTCACGGCTATGTCATCAAGCACATCGCCCATTGTTGGTGGATCCATAAACCATTGTCCTCCAAGTCCAACTCCAAATAGAATTAAACTGATAATCCATCCAAGAAAATTAACTACAAAAATCATTGGTAAAAACGTAAAAAGCATTACGATACCGCCTATTAAGCTCATTTTTTTATTATCCATTACCTTTTGGGAGATTAATAACCAAAGTGGAACTGAAACAAGAGCTCCCACGAGCATTGCCCCCAAGAAAAACATGAGAGCAGATGCTTCCAGATCCATAATAAAAGTTACTATATAGAGTCCAGAACCATGTATTAATGCAACTGCCGCTTGATAACCAAAGAAAAATATAACTTTAACCATAAATACCCTATCTGTAATTACTTTTTTAGCTGATTTAAAGAATGGTTCAATTTTTTCTTCTTTAATCGTTTCACTTCTCTGTTTGTATAGTTCTCTAATTTTTCTATTTTCAAATACACCCGGAATTAAAAATAGGAAAAAAAGCAAGCCTATTCCAACACTTACTGTTGCGGAGATTCGATAAGTTTCTGCAACACCCGTTGTGATAAACATCGGCGGGATTATTGCTGATAGAACAATTCCGATAATTCCTAATATGGTTCCCATACTTTGAGCAGTTCTACGTTCATTTAATCCTCGGAATTTATCTGGGTATAATGATATAGCATTAACATCATATAATGTAAGGAGTGTGTCATAAAGACAAAGTGAAAACAAATACCAACCAAAAATTAACCACTGATCGTTTATTGGATGCCAATTAAGTGGAACTAGAAAAATTATAAGAAAGGAAAATAACCAGGGAATACCACCTATGATAATCCAAGGAAATCTTCTTATATTCCACTTTTTTTCCCATGGCATACGGATACGTTCCATTATATACCCAATTATTGGATCATTGAACGCATTCCAAATTGAATATATAATCATTACTGTAGCACCTAATATTACATCCAAACCAATTACTACTTCATAGAAAAAGAAAACAGAAAAACCAAATGCACCTGTTATCCATTGACCGAACATTTCTCTAGAGCCATAACTTGCCATGATTTTTTTAGAATTCTCATAAACTTCCTTTTCTTCTACTTTATCATTCATTTCTATATCATTTTTTTTCGATAATTTTAAAATTATTCATATTAATTTTCTTTTAACTTCTTTAAATATATTTTTAATTTATAGAGATTTTATCTCCAACATTATTTTTCATATACTCGAGATTTCTCTTTAAATATCATCTGGACTGCTTTTCGAGTTCCAGCAACAACACCTGCAACTCCACCACCTGATTCACTTTGTGCGCCAATAAACCAGAATCCATGGATTGGTGTCTGGTGAGGTGGTCCTTGTTGCCCTATAACAGGAGGCAATCCACCGAAGCTATGGCGATCAACATTGACTCTTGTTTTAAAATCGTCTGGAGTGAGAATTACCTTGACTTGTGTTCTTTCTCTTAGATTCGGGATTATCTTTTCAGCCTCTATGAGCAATTTATCAGCAAGTTCTTCTCTGCGTTCTGTCCAATTTCCTACACTTAATCGATCGGGTGCAATAGTATATACAGTAACTGCATATTTCCCCTCTGGTGCCATCTCTGGAGAATGGAGAGACGGTATATATATTAAAAATCCTTCTTTCCCCTCGTGATAATCACCCGATCTGCAGTGATTAACACCTTCTTCAATATCATATGTGTTATAATAGTAGCAAAGAGCAGCTCGCTGATATGGAGTAGGATCAAAATCAATTCCTATATGTACCATCAATACAGATTCCATATGAACTAAATTTTCAATATTTTCCACAAAATTGGGAGGTAAATACTCTCGTCCTATCAAATTAAAAAAAGTTTTATGAGCACTCCCACTAGCTAATACTAAATCAGCTTGTATAACACTACCATTTTCTAATTTTACGCCCGTGGTCTGTCCTTTTTCAACAATAATTTTTTGGATTAAACTATTTGTATAAATTTTTCCTCCATTGGCAGTAATAAAATCTGCAAATGCTTTTACTAATTGTTCACAGCCACCTTTTATATAATGGTATGTAGGCAATTTACCTCCTTTAATCTCAAGGGGTATACGTTTATCAAAAGCAGTCTCTATATTAACTGCAGGAACTCCCAATCCATAGAACTCACTCGGCTTTATTACAAAATCTGCTAAAATTGCCAAATATATTGCCTTTATTTTAGGTTCTTTAAAGAAAAAATCCATAACTTGAGCAGCATTCCAATTCATCCACTTCTTTACTTTTAAAAATTTTGGAAGTAGTTTTAGTTTTAGCCAAATTGATTTTAAGCCTCTTGTCCACTCTAACTGGTTTGTAATTGCCATGAGATTCATCATTTTATCATAGAACTCATAATATCGGTCTAATCCATCACTTTCAGAAGGGAATATTTTTTTAAGATATTCTCGACGCCAATATGATCCTTCATATTCTTTTTGTCTCCAAATTTCAAAATCTGGAAAAGATTGCCCTCGATCCTCCCTAATTATTGTGATTTTTTCTGTTAATCCCAATTCTGCTAAAACTCTACCAAGTTTTTCATGAGGTGCTAAACCTTCTAGAAGAAGAGGTCCAAGATCCCAGGAATATCCGTCTTTGTGGATTGTTGCTGTAACTCCTCCAATCTCTGAAAACTGTTCGTAAATCGTAACATCATATCCCTCGCGAACTAAATAAGCACCCGCGGTTAGTCCTGATAAGCCGGAACCAATTATGATTACTTTCAATTATTAATCAACCTAATTTTCTAATTTTTTTTTATTATTTAAAATTTTTTATGCGTAAAAAAAATTTTTGCTAAGATTCTTCAATTTATTCTTATTTTACACCATCGTTAAATTTATTTAGTTTCTAAATATTACTGAGCAAAAAATTGAAAAATGTTATATAAAAAATGCTCAAATATTTTTCAATAATTAATTTTTTTTTAATTACTTTTTTAAAAATTGGAGTTTAGTTTTATTATATAGACCCTATAGTTGAGTTACAAGATATTAGATTAAGAGATTCAATTATTTCACAATTTCTGGAAAATTTCAAGAATTTTTACTTATTATCTGCTTTACTTTTTCTACTATCGCCGGGACAATTTCCGCAACATTTTCACTAATTCTAATATCAGCCGTGTTATCATATGGAGTGTCTCCTTTATTGATTATAATCAACTTTGCTCCACCTCGATATGCTATGGCGGGCATTTCTGCAGCTGGATAAACAACAAGGGAACTACCTATTACAATAAAAACATCACATTTTTCAGTATGTACTATAGAATTACGCAAATCCTCTTGTGGTAATGGATCTCCAAAATTTACAATCGAATTTATTAACCTTCCTCCACAATTTGGACATGCAGGCTGTCCCTTTCTTATTCTTGAAGTGCGATAACCTTTTCCCCATTTTTCTTGGTCCCATCCAGCATCTTCGAACGCCATTTTTTTGTTACATTGAAGGCACTTCATTAGAGTCATGTTTCCATGTAGCTCTGCAAGTTTTTCAAGCTTAATTCCCGATTTATAATGCAGATTATCTACATTTTGACTGATAACAAAATCCAATTTATTCATATCTTGCAATTCTACAAGTGCATTATGCGCAAGATTTGGTTCAACCATATGCCAAGGTTTAGTTGTTTTAGGGGGAGGTAATCCTTTATCTCGTCGAGTCCATAATCCATTAGGCCCTCTAAAATCAGGTAGCCCAGATTCTGTGCTAATTCCAGCACCTGTAAAGACTACAATTCGTTCAGATTCTGCAATCCATTTTGCACAAGTTTCAATTTTTTCTTGTAAATCCATAATTAAATCTTATTCAATTCATAATTTAAATGCAGCTACTTTGGAAATTACTTACGCAACCTTATTATACCTACTTTACCTAAAAAAATTCATACATAAAAAAAAATATAAAGATTTAAGAAAAAAATGAGTGAATCAAATATCTTTTTAAAAATTATAGCAATAATTCTTTTTGTGGTTCTTACGTTTTTTGGTGTGGTTTATATACTTGCATCCCCCGTAGATTCAACACAAACGGCTTTACGGTTGATAATTGGAGTCTTATTGATAATTATTGCCATTACTCTTTTAGTTATAATCTTACGTTTAATTCAGAGAACCAAGTATAAAATTGTTAAAGTTAAAGAACCTAAGGATTTGGAAGAAGAGACCCGATATGTGCCATCTGAAATGATTTGTAAAAATTGCGGGACATCTCTTGAAATTTCAGAAGAAATGAAGAAAAAAGAAATAGTTTATTGCGAGAAATGCGGGGAAGCGATTAAATTACCTAAAGATAAAGTTAAGTGGTGATAAAGAAAATGAACAAAAAATGGTTAATTTATAGTAGTATTATTGGATTAGTGATAATCTTCATTGCTTCGACCACTACAAACGTTAACGCTTATACATATTCTTTTGATGTTGATTATATGAAAACAAATGTTTATATTGAATTAGATGGATCTATTACGATTGAATATTGGATTAACTTTACTTGTGATTCTTGGGCAGATCCAATTAACGTAGTTGATATTGGTTTTCCAACTGCTGATTATGATTTATCTAGTGTAAAAGCAAAAATTGGTGGGTATGATATTCCCAGTCAAAGAATTCAAGTATCAAAAGAAATAAATATTGGTGTTGAAATATTGCTTACTGGACATTTTATATATCCAGGAGAGTCTGAACAGCTTTATGTAATCGGAAACAATCCAAATATGATTTTTGGCGATTATGAAAATGAAAGCTTAGCAAGTGTTGAATTTTCTCCAACTTGGTTTAGTTCTAGTTTTTGTCCTACTTATGAATATCTTGAAGTTAATTTTTATTTTCCACCAAACTTCACAAATGGAAACGAAGTTAAATGGCATTACAGGGAATATGATAGCTACAGTTTCACGGAAATTGAAGGCACCGATTATTTAATTTATACATGGACTGAGACAGATGTTCCAATGCAACAATATACATATGGGGTTTCATTTCCTAGGGATGCGGTAGATGTATCTATTGGCTGGACGGCCGATCCAAGAGTAGTTTTATTTATTATAAGCATATTATTGACGATAAGCATAATCGGATTAATAGTTGGCTTTTCTTATCTTACTTATAGATATATAAAGAATTATAAGAAGAAATATTACCCACCTCGGAAACGTTCAAACCCAGGAGACCTTGTTTGTATATTTTTCATGATATTTTTCATTGGAGCAATTTTTTATTTTATATTATGGGGTGCTTTTGGTGATATTATATTCATTTTATTATTTTTTGGAGTTATAATCGCTGGATTTGGAATGATTGGTTATTTAATTTATAAACTAATAAGTCGTTTTAGATTACCATATCAGAAACCAGAGATTAAAATTGAGAGTGTAGGGGTTAATAAAAACCTTACAGTTGTAGAGGCGGCAATTATAAAGAATACTCCTTTGAATAAAGTTCTTTTTCTAATAATTTTTGGCTTGATTCGAACAGGTCATTTAAAAGTTATTGAAACAGACCCACTAAAGTTTGAAGTTATGTCAATAAAAGGAATTGGGAAAATGAGATCATATCAGCAAAAATTTTTAAAAGCGGTGGAAACTGAAGGACCAGAAAAAAGCACTGTAAAGAGGAGAAAATTGGAAACATTATTAGTTGATTTAATAAAAGCAACCTACAAAAAAATGAGGGGGTATGAATTGGACGCTACAACTTATTACTATGATAACATGATCAACCAAGCATGGGAGACAATTAAAAAAATGCCAAATGAAATAGAATTTGAAGATATTGAAGATGAATATGATTGGATAGTTTTAGATGACCTATTTGAAAAACGTTCGGAACGATATCTAAGTCACCGTTATTATGTTCATTATCCATATTGGTATCCACGCTATTATTGGTATCATTATTATTGGCCTCGACATCATTACTATACATATCATCCCGGAAGATCTATAAGTGCGAATATACTTCCTAAACAGCATATTAATATCCATACATTTTCAGATTCGATTGTACGAGGTATCGAAAATGTTAGCAATACAATAGTTAAAAATTTCACCAATTTCGCTGAGAGTATAGTTAATACAGTTGCCCCTCCTCGACCAAGAAGTACTGGTGGTAGAGGTGGTCGTGGTGGAGTTGGAGGTTGCGCTTGTGCTTGTGCTTGTGCAGGTTGTGCATGTGCGTGTGCAGGAGGAGGTAGATAAAAGATGAGTATAGTAAAACCCAAAGGAAAAACAAAAAAATTCTTTAAGAAATTAAAAAAGAAGATATTACCAAAATTCGTTTTTGATGATTCTATTCCAAGAGTATATTCAAATATAATTGAATTTAGAAATACTGGAACCCATAAATTTCACTTAAGAATATTGAAAAATAGCAAAGGAATCCTAATAATTGATGCAAAATATGTTCTTTATTTAAATCAGTTTGCTATGATGTATTTCAAGGAATTTATTGAAGGAAAATCTTTAACCGAAATTCAAGAATTTTTCATAAAATATTTTCGGACAACAACCGAAGAAGTAGAAGAAGATTATAATACCCTTTTAGATAAAGTAGAATTTTTACTATCAGAGGAAGATGTTGATCCCTTTTCCCAAATTGGAATAGAAGCAAAAAAGCCATTTAAAGTTTCAGAATTTCCTTTAAGAATTGATTTAGCAATTACATACGATTGTAACAATAATTGCGAACATTGTTACGTTGCAAGAGAACGAGATTTTCCGGAACTTGATACAGAGTCTATGAAAAAAATAATGGATGTATTATGGGATGTTGGAGTCCCGCATATAGCCTTAACGGGAGGAGAACCTACAATGAGAGATGACTTTCTGGATTTGATCGCATATGGCCAAGAGAAAGGTTTTGTAATGGGGATTATAACTAATGGAAGGAAATTTGCTGATAAGAATTTAGTAAAACAAGCAATACAAAAAGGTTTAGATTATGCTCAAATAACTTTGGAATCTCATGATAAAGAGATCCATAATAAAATGGTTGGGGTAGATGGATTTGATGAAACCGTTCAAGCAATTAAAAATTTTGAAGAAGAAGATATTTTCTTTATGACTAATACTACATTATGCAAGCATAACGTCGAGGGAATTAAAGATACAATAAATTTCCTTCATGAATTAAATGTAAAAACTTTTGCTTGTAATGGATTAATTTATTCTGGTAAGGGAAAGGAGTTTGAGCACGGCATCGCTGAAGAAGAGTTAGAACCAATACTAAACAAAATAAATAATCGAGGTCGAAAATTGGACATGCGTTTTATCTGGTATACTCCAACGCAATATTGTTCTATTAATCCAGTAGAAATTGGTTTGGGACCAAAAAGATGCTCTGCAGCAAATACAAGCATTGCAATTGAACCAAATGGAGATGTTTTGCCTTGCCAATCTTACTATGAACCTGTGGGGAATATATTAAAAGATGACTGGGATGCTATTTGGAATTCAAAACTGTTTAAAAGTATAAGAAACCATGAATATATTGAGCCTAAATGTAAAAAATGCGAATTATTACGAATTTGTGGCGGAGGATGCCCATTGTACATCGATCAAAAGAAATTAATTTGTAATATTGCAAATTTTTAATTATCCTCTTTTTTTTTTATATCTATAACTAAACATTTATATTATGATTGATTGGAATATAAGATTCAGCGAACAATTAAAGTGGACTTATGAATTCAGGAGTCATATTTATAAGATAATAAATCTGGAGACCAAGACAAATCTTTTGGAAATTGGGTGTGGCACTGGAGCACTTCTAAAAGAAATTGGGAAAGAATTTAATCTAAATTTATATGGAATTGATATTGATGAACATCGTTTAAAAATTGCCAAAGACAATTTAAATCAAGAGAACATCAGGGCAAATCTTCAATATATGGATATTTTAAATAATAACTTCGAAGATGAGAGATTTGAAGTGATTATTACACATTATTTATTTTTATGGATTAAGGATCTTGAAAAATGTTTCAATGAAATTCATAGGATTTTAAAAAAAGATGGTATTCTATTAATACTTGCAGAGCCAGATTATGGAGGGGTTATTGAATCTCCAGAAACAGGTTTAAAAGATGCATTAATCTCAAATTTGAAAGATAATGGAGCCGATCCTGAAGTGGGGAAAAAAATGAATCAATATTTTTCTAAAAAATTCGAGATAGTTGAGCGATATTGTATAAGTGTTCCTTGGATTTCGAGTAAGAATAAAGATAATTTATTAAAAGAAATAAACTTTTTTAGAAAAATTTTTACTAATCAGGATTTTAATTTTAAAAAAATGAATGTAGCTATAGAAAATGACAAATATTTTCTTTTTATTCCCATCTTTAGCTACATTTTAAAAAAATAACTTTAAATTTGATTATAAATTTTCGTTATGTATAAGCTTTCATAATGATAAATGCTTTGAGATTGATCAAATTTGGAGAAAAAAAATCTTATTATAACTAGTATAATAGTAATTGCTGTGATTATTGGCAGTATTAGTGGTGGAATATGGTTTATTACGCAGATTGGGAAAACATCTGATACTTCCACCCCAATAGAATATATACAAATAAATTATTGCGATGGAACTTAGATGTCTATAAATGCTGAAAA
>JAHLWH010000143.1 GCA_019058015.1 Promethearchaeota archaeon
TAATGATGACAATTATCTCGATCATGTCGGGTATTATTTTAAAGAATATCCAAATCGTTATGGAGGTTATGAAACTGCTGAAATTCGGATATATAGTGGAAATTCGAGTGATAATGAATTTAAAATATTATTTAAATACACACCTCTGGTTTCTGAATATTGGAAAGAAAGGGGATGGGGTTTATCCCTAGAAGGAGGTTTAGAATTGCCGTTTGCTTCAATAAGTGATTTTAATAACGATAGTAATACAGAAGGAATACTCGGTCTACAAATAGGGGTACATGCATACTCAGGAACTTATCATAAAGGAGCTAATATTTCATATTACGATATTTTTTCAAGTTCAGAAAATTTTCCAAAAGAGTTTTCAGAGAGTAGGTGGATAATAGAACCTTTTTCCTCCCTTATGGAAACTTATGAACTACCCCGTATTGAATTTTTTAATTTTATAAAAAATATTGGAGATTTCAATGGTGATGGAAAAGACGATGTTTTAGTAAGTCGTTATTTATACAGTAAAATCTTATATTCGATATATATGAATAAGTATTCGTATTCAGATAAGAATACCTTTGAAATTGTGGATCCTTTTAATCAAGTGATTATCTTTAGATTTAACCTAGATATCGATTCTTTCTATCCCCTTGATGATTTCAATGGAGATGGAAAGAAAGAATGTATTATTTCTCGTGGCGGGACATTGATTTGCATTAATTCTAAATTTACTGTTTTTATTTCAAATCTCGAAAATGGTCAAAGAATGCAATCTAGTGAATTTATTATTAAATGGGAGGCTATAGGAGATTATGACTATTTTAAAGTCTTTATCAATGGAAATAGTCATAAACCTACTACCTCTACAAGTCTTTTTGTTTCTTTAGGAGAAGGGTTGAAGAAAATTGATATTTTTATGTATAATCGGGATGGAAGCGTTATTGCGATAGATTCGGTAACAATAATTGTTCCTGCTAACTTTTTGTTTCTCATTTTGGTTCTTACGATTTCAGCTGCTCTTGCTGGGATTTTTATTGCCTATTATCGAATGACAAGAAAAAGAATTGAGAAACTTTTAATTAATGTGAATTCAAAATAAGAGCGAGAGAGATTAAATTGATTCAAGAAAGAAGTATAGAGTCTTATGAGATATGGAGTAAAGATTTAACAAAGATTTATGAAAAGCGAAGAAACGCATTCAAAGCGGTATCAAAGATTAACCTTCGGGTAAAGTCTGGAATTCACGGTTTTCTTGGTCCTAATGGAGCCGGGAAAACAACAACAATAAACATGTTGATCGGAGCTCTTTCAATAACATCAGGCAAGGCTAAAATAAGAGGAAAAAAATCAGGTTCAGTTGCAGCACGTCGATTAATCGGATATTTGCCTCAAGACCCTGTATTATACAAAAGCAAAACAGCAGAAAAATATTTGATCTACATGGGACGACTCGGAGGCTTAAAACGAAAAGAGGCTAAAAGGAAAGCACAAGAATTATTATATTATTTTGATCTTTTAGATGAGCGAAACAAGAAACTTGGGAAATATTCTGGAGGGATGAAACAAAAAGTTGCGTTAGCAGCAGCTCTTATTCATGATCCAGATATATTAATTTTAGACGAACCAACCACCAATTTAGATCCTGTTGGACGTTCCGCTATTATCGAACAAATAAAAAATTTGTCTAAAACAATGAGTATATTTATCTCAAGTCATGTATTATCTGAAATTGAGCAAATTTGCGACACTATTACAATATTAAACCGTGGGGAAATAATTTTAATCGATTCTTTATTAAATATTAAAAAAAAATATATTGGAAATGTTTTTAAACTAAACACAAATATGAACGCTAAAATAGTGGAAGAGTTAAAAAACAATGAATTTATCTTAAGAGCGTGGATTGATGAAAAATATGGTAGGATTCATATTATACCAAAAGATCCTGAAAAACTTCGAGAGATGATACAAAAAATAATTTTAGATCATGAAATAAAGATTTATAGCTTTGATCAACTGGAATTATCTTTACAAGATATTTTCATGAGACTTATTAATGAAGTAAATCATACAAAGTGAATTAAGAAGAATGTATAATATTAAACTAAAATTAAAGACCTAGAATGGAAAAATTTAAAAAATTAAGTAAAAAAAGATCGTTTACTACACTAATTTTAATCGAAGAGACTTTTAATGAGATATTTTCGCCAATAAAATTCTTAATCTCTATTGTAATAATGTTAATATACCCTATCATCATTATCATGACCCATATTGGCGTGGATTTTGGTTCTATCTCTATTCATCACGCCTCATCATTTATAGTAGTAACTTTAGCTTTTCCTTTATTTTTTTGGACATTTGGAATAATTTTTACAAGTATAATAGGTATTTTTGGCTCACCTCTTATTTCAGAAGAAGTTAATACGGGAACTATGTTGATTCTAGTAAGCAAACCGATAAAAAGGTATAAAATTTTTCTTGGAAAATATATTGCCTTGTTTTTATACGGCATTTTGTTAAGCTTTTGCGCCATCTTTCTATTAGGAGCGATTTCAGTTTTAATATATTCTGGAAATATTTATCATTTTATAGGAATCTTGCCGTTTTTATTTTCGGTACTATTCTATGCTGTTGTTTTATCATTTATTTTTGTGAGCATAACTCTAGCGTTTTCCTCAATCTTTAAAACCCCAAGAAAATCGTTATTAGCTATTATCTTTCTCGTGATTATATCGTTCATTGGATTCCTATTTATTAGAGATTTTATTAATATTGATTATGAAAAACTTCAATTATATCATATTGATCTCGGATATCATTTAGGAAATGCATATGTATTATTCATAGAATTATTCAATGCAATTCCCCCCTCATTAGGCTGGCAGTCTACTTTTGCTCAAACATATGATATATTTATATATTTGGGAATTGAGGATCCTGATCAAAATATTAACCTAGGAGGGTTAGAAAAAACAAATTATTATTTACCGATTGTTTCGCTATTGATCTGGGTTATAATTGCAATATTATTATTAGTATATGGATTAATTAGTTTAAAGAGAAGAGAAATTTCTAGATGAAAGATCGATAACCCTAAAATCTTATAATATTATTATATAATTTTAATTTTTTTATCCAATATCCCAGATAATGATGACCTTACTTTACTCGATATACAAAGTAAAACTGATAAATTAGTTGATTATATGGGTCCATTTATTTTCAATTTATTTTTATTGAATTGGTTTGGAGATGTTAAGAAAGAAGGAGACAAAATTTCATGGATCTTTAAGCATGTGATATACGGAATGAAAGACGAACTTCTGAGAAGAATCGAACTTTTAGGTATATCTGGTCTTTATAATCAAATCGAACTTACTCTTTCGAGATTAATTTCATGCAACCAAAATCAAATAAGGAGTTCAAAGATTTCCATTGAAAATGTTTTCTCCGGAAAAGCAATGTTGCTTTATGAATTATTCCACGAACCAAATGTAGAATTTGGCACAGCAGAAATGATACAGACTCGTCTTTTAACAAGAATGTATAATGAGGTAAGAAAAGAAGTAAAGGTATGGATTTCCAAACAAACAGAATATTCACAATCTGAGAAATCTTATTTATATGGTCAATTTCGCTCATTATCTTCTAAAAAAATGACAGATCAAACACCAAATGAAGATTAGGACCCAGTGGGTGAAAATTTTAATGGTTTCTTTACAATTATAATGAATATAATGAAGAAAGCGCCACAAATCCAAAGTCGTGTGTGGGATGATACGGAACCAATCCCAGCTATTAAATTTACTGATACCCATGGAACAAAGAAAACAATAGAATTCTCAGCAAAATTCTTATATGACATAATAAAAATAATGAAAATTCCAACATCAGCCGGAGGGTTTGATAATTATGTAAAAATTGAAGGTGGATTTATTGAAAATGAACTAATGGGAAGTACTTTATTAGCTTTAAACGAGTATGATAGCTTTTACTCCATGATGACAACGTATCTACAGAAAATTGCTAGTAAACTAAATAAAAAGGTGTTCTACTTTGATTTTGTATTCCTTGAAAAAACTGGAAAATTCCATAGATATAAAAGTCGAGTATATAAACTCCACTCAGGGTCTTACCTTAAATTAGATTTCACCAAAATAGGAAGTGATGAATATAGACAGAATCTTTTACGGATGTATGAGGCTTTAATGGACGTAGCACATATAAGATTGTTAGGTTCTGAAGAATTAAATGGGAATTCTTCACTAAAATTCCTTAGAATAGATACATACGCTCTAAATTTCTCTTTCATTTGTTTTAACAATTATTTTTAAGAAATAAATCA
>JAHLWH010000144.1 GCA_019058015.1 Promethearchaeota archaeon
TCCCACACATCTAATGTTAAAATTAATGAGAAACAAATTAATAGAAATAACACACGGGATAAGATCCTATAGATGGGGCCTGAAAAATTTTTTTAAACTTGGAACATATCTTCAATGAAATTATGTAAAGGTTAATTGTCAGAAAATTTTTTCTGCCCATACCAATCTTTTAAGTCCTCTAATCTTGATTTTATTCCTAAATGAAGCTCACCTTTTGCGTCTTTATTAATTATTTCAAATAGTTCGTTGCAAATATCAGAATTATCTTTTGCTATATTGTCATTCCATTCTGGGTCTTTTGCTAAATCAAATAGTTTTTGGTCAGATCTATCATTAGATGTGATTAATGCATAGTGATCATCTTTATATAGTGTATACACACTAAATCCGCATGTAATATAATCTCGATTTTCAATTTCTTGATCACCTTCCTTATGAAATAATGAAAGATCAATACCCTCAAAAGTATCCAGCTTATCATTCCCTAAAAATCCGAAAATTGTTGGTAAAATATCATGATTGTATACGTAAGATTTCTTAATTCTTTTTGGACCAGTTAGACCACCAGGAGGTTTGATCGTAAAAGGGATATCTACAAGTTCAGGATATAAAAACATCGGAATTTTACCTGTTGCGTTATGCTCACCTATACTATGCCCATGATCGCTTATTAAAATAATTAAAGAATCTTCATACAATTCCATATTTTTTAATTCTTTAATAAAATATCCAAACCAATAATCACACATGGAGACCTCACCCGCATAGCAAGCTCTCATATATTTCAATTCTTCATTAGTAATATAATCTAAATTTGCACTATATACAGGTTGGATTACTTTTTTTCCATTATAATTCTTATCTACGTATAAGTTAAGATATTTTTTAGGAGGATCCCAAGGCTCGTGGGGATCAAACTCATCGATAACACATAGGACTTTTTTTGAATCTTTTGTATCTCTAATAAATTCAATAGCTTGTTTAAAAGTTTGTGCAGGAAAATAATCATTCTTCTCTTTCCTATCTTGCACATTACTAAAATATTTTTTTAATATAGAACTTTGTCGCATCCTACCTCCAAGATGTTTGCAAATATGTTCTTTTACTTTTCGATTCAGTTCAAAATTGCCTCTTCTTAACCGCGCTCTAAATTTATCATTCTCATGACCTCTAATCCAATTCCATTGATCAAATCCAAGGTGAAAATTCATATTAGGCTTAAATTGATGGTAAGTACTCGTTATAAATGAAGTAATATATAGATCTTTTTTCAAATATTCTGCTAAATGAGTCTGGTGTGGAGGTATGGGGTCCCATCCTAGGATTTTAACTATGTCATCTGTTCGAAGAGCTGGCTTTTTATGATTAAAGGGAAAAGTTCGTATTCCAGTATGTATTGCTCTGCGCACTTGAATCGTAGCTAAAGATTCTGGATATGCTTTATCAAAGACAATTGAATCTTTAGCAAACTTATCAAAATTAGGTGTTTTTATCCAATTATTTCCATAGGTTTCACCAGTATGATCTTTCCTCAACGTATCAAAAATTATTAAGAATATTTTCATATTTATTTCAATTTGATGTAATCTTTTAATTTTTTATCCGATAAAATTTAAATTTTATTTTTTAAGTTCCCATCGAAATGGTTTTTCTGGAGCACTTTTTCCACTCCATACAATTCTGTCCCCCTCAATAGCAATTTTCTCTTCTTTTCCATTAATCTCTACATTGCTAAAAAGTTTTAATTCATCTTCATTAAGTTTCAAGCTAATTTTCCAAATACCCGCAACTTTAGGTGAGTACCATCCAGAGTAGCCATTTTTTGATTTTTTGAATCCTAAAACTGGTGATGAGAATTCATACTCTTCCTTAGGTAAAGTAGGTACAAATTCTATACCTTCGCTAGTAATTTTTGAACCAATTAACTTGGTTGTACAATATAATGGCCAAGCATGAGGATGTAAATTAAATACTGGGAAATCAGTCCAACCCAATCCTATACTCCAAACAATTGCTTCCCCCTCTTTTTTTGGATCTTCAGTGATTAGAGCCTCGTCAAAAACAGTTTGACCTGGATACTTAGATAAATTCGAATTATATGTATCTGGGCCACTCCATATTCCATACCACACTTCAGGGTAACTTTCTGCATGAATGGCAAGTGTATTTTTTTTCCATTCATCCCATGCCATATCTCCATCCACTAATGATAAAGCCCATATTAATGTACCATTTATCGACGCCCATACTCCACCATTCACTCCCTGTCCTTTATCTCCAACTCTTTCAAGCCCTTTACTATGGAGTCTAGCACCAATCTTTGAAGGTTGGCGTACTAATTCATTAATTGAATGAACTAAAATCTCTCTCCGTTATTGGTCTATGGCTCCTCCAATAATAGCCCATGGTTGGGGCTCCAACCACATTTGATCTTCCCCAATCCATCCAAGTTCTTCTGTGAGCCATGCTCGTTTAAACCATTTTCCAGCCCATTGAGAGCGAACTGCCTCACGTTGAGCTTCCGAATATTTATTGGCTCTTTCTGCCATTTCTTTGTCACCGATAAAACTCAGCATTTCTGCGTATATCTCAATAGCAAATATCGCCATAGCAGCATTTAAAACACTCTCTGCATGTTTTTGAATCTCTCTATGTTTTTCAGGTGGGATGTGACCAACAACAACAGCATCGTTCCAATCGCCATTAGATAAACGTTGAAGTCCATGATGACCAGTTCCTGTTTTATCAACAAAATGCTTATAACATCGTACCAATAAATCCCGTACTTTAACTTTCTCTGCTTTAGGGCCATAAATCGGATATGTAGAAATTTCTTCCTCAAGAAAATTTATATCCCGTGTCGCAAGAATATACTCACTAACCAGCCATAGTAGCCACATTTCTAGATCACTAGGTTTAAAAAGATCGGGCATAATTTTTCCACTACCACAGATTCCATATGGTATTTTTCCACTCTTTCGTACAGTTTTTAAGGTGTACCTGAGAATATTTTTAACAATTTCTGAATTGCTATAGATGAAAGGTAGTGCATGTTGTAGGGGATCACGGGTAGCACCTTGGAATCCCATAATATATTGATAAACGTGCCCTTGAGAAAGTATATGTTCTTTAAAGAAACTATCATATGTCATAGCACCACGCAAGTAATAATTATGCCACATGAGTTCACGATCTACCCAAAGCTCATCAGGAACAATTAATCCAATTCTATTTTTTTTCCAACTCTCGCATGATTTAAACCATAACTGAGATAAGTTGCTTTTATATTTATTTAATAGAGAGTTGAGTTCGAATCCTTCTGGGAGATATCCGTAAGTAAAATATAAAGTTTGACTCGTACCAGGTTCTAAATGTATCTTATGCTCAAGAAACATAGCGCTTTCAGTACCAGAAGTATTAATTTTTGAAGTTAAACCTTCTTTAAGTCCATCCGGGGATTCGATTCCACCTTTACCAAAAAATTCTGAGCTATTAGTACTCATTCCATCTGGCTTCGTATCTAAGGAAACAAGAAAAGTCATAGGGGGATTCATATCTTCATCTACCGGTTTGAGGTAAGGAGCCTTATCAACCTTATTTAAATCCTCAATAAATTTTGCTTCTTGAAGTCCCGCACCATCATTTATTATTTTAAATTTGTGTTTAAACTGATTACTGAATTCTTGACGAATCTCTCTTGGATGTTTTTTACTTTTTTTTGAAAGGGCTGTTGTATATGCCTTTAATGAAAATTGATATATATGACAACCCCAAAATTCTATCCAGCGTAGATCAGTTGGGACATTAAGATTATTGGTTATTGTAACTTGGGAGATCAATATTGGATCATCACCAAATGGTGCAAAAACAATCTGATCGGCAATATACCCATTTCCTCTCACTTTTTTTCGGATATAACCCAATCCAAAAATCCTATCAA
>JAHLWH010000145.1 GCA_019058015.1 Promethearchaeota archaeon
AAAACATATTATAGTAATTAAAATTGCACTAAAGTCGAATCCCGGAATATTACTCGTTATATTTTCATATCCTTCTTCTACTACTTCCTCTACTCCTTCCTCTACTGCTCCGAATATACCTCCCCAAAAAGCCATGTGTATTTCATTAAGGATGTTGTAAATTCCATTAGCGATTTGTTCAAATATTCCACCTTCACCAGGAGGCAAACCCCCAGAAGACTGCATAGAAGCGCCTATAGCAAACATAATAGCAATAAATATCACTAAGCAGAAACAACAAATACATGTACCCCAGAAAACAGGGTGGCCTGATTTTTTTTCCATCTTTTCTCACTTATTGGATTATTTTTTTTATAAATATATCTTTAGTTTGGGATAAGGTTATATAAAAATTTTATCACTTATGTAGATTTATTAGTAATACTAAATTAGACAAAAATTAACTTTATACTTACAAAAAATTTAATCTCTTTGATTGCTTAAAATATAAAATTTATAAATATTTCAATATTTCTATTTGAAACGTATATGAATCCAATAACTGTAAAAAAAATAGGTTATACATTGATTCTTACATTGAATTTAACATTTTTATTTTTAATTGGTTTCTCGATTCCATTTATGGAATCTAATGGAAAATATCTCATGGGAATTATCTTGATTCCATTATTAATCGTCATTGGTTACATTATAGTTGACAGATTTCACTTTATTTTAAGAAAAACTGATGATTTGAATAATAAAAGTAAAGAGAATAAGAATGAATCTTATCAAAAAACCCATCTAAAAAAAGATAAACACATACAAAAAAAAATTGATAAACTAATTTTAAAACTAGATGAAAAATATTATATTTTTTCGATAAAATCAATAACAATTTTGTTAATTGGAAGTCCTTTATTATTTTATTTTTTCTATATATTCTTTCACACAGATGCTAACAATTGGTTAGAAGAAATTGCAACTAAACAAACAGTTTTTATTTTAAATATTATTTTTGACATAAAATCGCAAGTAGTGTTTTCTTCAGAAGAAGAAATACCTTGGATGATTCTTATTCTTCAAAAAGAAAACATTTTTTATATAACAAGAGCATGCACAGCAGTACACGCTTTTAGTATTTTTGGAGCAATCATAATACTTATCCCTCACTCACAAAATCAAGCAACAAGAGAAGATATAATCTGGAGAAAGACGAAAGCACTAACATTTTCAATAATTGCTATTTACATTTTAAATATATTACGTTTGATTTTATTGATTTATCTTAATTATATTGGAATCCCTTTAGAACCTATACATATGGCTTTAAATTATTTATCTGGAATTGTTGGAGCTTTAATTTTTGTGATTCTTCTTTATAAATGGACGCCAGAATTTTATATATCGATTTATTATATGTACCGTCTAATAATTCAAAAAATCAATTTAAAAGCATTATTTAAAAATAATTAATTTAAAATTTTCAGTTTCCTTAAATTTTAATATTAATAATAAAATTCTTGGCAGTGGCTCGATAATATTTCATTCTAATATTATAATCACTATACTTAACTTGTGCCACAAAAACTAATTTATTTTTAACCAAATCATCGAGATGGCGTTTTATTGTGCCAGGATTAAGATTGGTTGCCTTTTTAAGTTCTTGGATGGTCATTGCTTTCTCGAGCAACATTTTCAAAATCATCTTCTTTTTCTCATGAAATACTATGAGAGCGAGTGAGGAGTCGGTGATTTTAATCTCTTCTTTTATTTTTGAAGATTTACTAATGGAAGAATTAAAATTACTTGCCATATGCCATTATTCACAATTTTTTTTTGATATTTGAAATTTTATAATATTATTTAGATTATTCAGATGGTGGAAAGGGTTTGAATCGTTCGAATTCGACATTATTGTAAATTCCTGTTGCAATCAATGACAACATCGGAAAACCGATTATTGCCAGAAATGATACAAATAAACCAAGTAAAAATAGAATCAAAAAAGGACTTGTTAATGAGGGTAGAAATATTATTGTGATAAAGCTAACCGTAAATAACGGGACAATAAAAATCAAAAAAAAAATTCCCCATGTGGTAAGCAATCGTTTTGCATTCTTACGTAAAATCCGAAAATTTTCGATAAAACTCTGCTTTAAACTCCCTTGTGCGGTGATGCTGGGAAGGGTATTGATAAAAGTTACAAACCAAATGAAAAAGAGAAGGAAGCTGATTATCAACCACCCAATTTGAAAAGCATCCAAAGAAATTGTTTGCGAGGAGTCTATATTGTTATGGTCAAAATCAAAAATTATCATTCCCAAAAACCATCCCATAAGAATTAGAATCGTTAAAACAAAATATTGCCACCAATAACGTCGGAAATATGTGAATGAACTTTTAAATTCAGCAAACATTTCTCCCGAAGACATAATATCATAAGCCAGACCATTTTGACAGTTTAGAAAAGCAAATAAGATAATTAGGGCAAGAAAAATGGTGATAAATCGAAAGATGAATGAAATACTAAAATTTTGCGGGAAATTAAACCAAAAATCTTCAAGTGATAACGATGGAACTAGATAATAAATTAAACTTATCAGTGAAAACATGATTATTTCAATTGATATGAAGGACAAAAAAGCGAAAAATTCAGTACTAATAAACGCTTTGTAATTTTCTTTAAATAGCTGCCAACTATTCTTAAAATCCTTTTTTGCTTCCGTTAATAATTTAAATGAGTTTCTGGATCTCATGTTAATATCAAATATGGAATTAATCTATTTATTTCTTTGGTGCCATTTTGATTTACTTACTGCGTTAAGTAAAAAAACTTCAAAGATATAGATGCGAAAAATTCAAACTATTTTAATATGAAAAATTACTAACATATAAATGTTTGCAAAAATGCAAAATATTTAAATATGAAAATTCTTATTTAAAATAATTTGAAAATTTTTTTAAAAATTAAAATCAACGAGGTATACATATTTGAAAGATACAAATCTGGATTTACTTAAAAATGATTCCATAGAAAAATCGTATGTAGTCGAAACTCAAGATTTAAAAAAAACCTATTTATTGGGTAAGGTTATAGTGCATGCTTTAAGGGGAATCGATTTGAAAATTGAAGAAGGTGATTTTATTGCTATCACTGGTCCCTCAGGATGCGGAAAGTCAACATTCCTAAATCTTATAGGCGCTCTCGACCAACCATCTGATGGAAAAGTATATATAGATGGTGCAGATGTTTCTACCCTAAAAGGAAATCAACTAGCTAATTTAAGACGCAAAGTTGGATTTGTTTTTCAATTTTTTAACTTAATCCAAAAATTAAATGCTCGAAAAAATGTAGAACTCCCATTAGCAATAATGGGTGTCAACAAAAAGAAACGAAGAAAGGAAGCCGAAGAATTATTACGAATAGTTGGTCTCGGAGATCGTATAAATCATAGACCAACAGAATTGAGCGGTGGTGAACAACAGCGAGTAGCTATTGCCAGAGCAATGACAGGTAATCCAAGATTTCTTTTACTGGACGAGCCAACTGGAAATATAGATTCAAAAACTGCACAAGGAATAGTTGCATTACTTAAGAAGTTAAATGAAGAAAAAAGAATTACTATTATTCTTGCAACCCATGACCAAAATATAACTAATGAGGCAAAGAAAATAATTCATCTTATAGATGGAAGAATAGAGCAAACAAATTTTGAGAGAGGGGTTAATTAAAATGAAGATTTTAGATGTTTTTAAATACGCTTGGGGTGGCATTCGAGTGAGGAAGCTTAGAACTTTCCTCACCACGTTGGGCGTTATCATCGGAATCACCGGGATTGTTGCTCTTTTATCTCTCGGAGAAGGTTTCAGGATTGAGATGACTGGTCAATTTGAACAAGGTTTTTCCTTAAATACATTAACTGTCACTCCAGGTGGTGGATTTATGGGGTTCGGAGGAGGCGATGATGAATTTTATTTATTAGTTAATGATACTGAGAGAATCGATGAAGTAGAAGGTGTCAACATTGCACTGGCAATAATATCTAAGCAAGTAAGTATCTCTTCTAACAATAGCCCACGAACTGTTTCCGTAGTAGGTGTTAATTTTACCCAATATTCAGAGATATACGGTAGTACTTTTCTTGCAGAAAATGGATCAATACCTTTTAGCCCAGCGAATGATACAATAATCCTAGGAGCAGGAATAGCTGATCCTTGGAATAATGGAACTCTATTCGCTAGCGTAGGCGATGAGATCAATATAACTTGGGCGACTGGACCAATTAGTAATCCTATAACAAAAAGTTATATAGCCAATGTATCTACCATCCTTAAAGAAATTGGCGGATTTGGCATAGGTGGACCTTCAGACAATCAAATTTATATTCCAATAACAACAGCACAAGAATTTTTTGATAGTGAACAATGTGATCAAATAATTATTCAACTAATAGATAGCAATCAGAAAACCATAGACTCGGTAACATCAGAGATAGAGGAATTGTACGATGACAAAGTTAGTGTGATGTCTCCGACAGCTTTACTTAGTACGATATCTGGAATGTTTTCAATAATAGAACTATTTTTGTTAGCAATATCGGGTATAGCTCTACTAGTGGCAGGTATAGGCATCATGAATATCATGATTGTTTCTGTTTTGGAACGTACTCGTGAAATTGGTATCTTAAAATCGTTAGGTATGAAGGATCGAAACGTTCTAACAATATTTCTGGGTGAAGCTAGCTTAATTGGTTTATTAGGTGGAGTGCTAGGTATTGCTCTTGGATGGGGTGTATCAAATGTAATTTCCTTATTCTTATCTGTCTTTATGGGCAGTGGAATAGGAGGTGGGTTCGATATGGGACAACAACAAGCTATGGCATTAAGTATAACACCTATTTTGACACCAACCATATTGTTATTAGCTTTCGCTTTCAGTCTCGTAGTCTGTATCCTTTTCGGCTTATATCCAGCCCGGCGTGCATCAAAACTGAATCCAGTAGAAGCATTGCGATATGAATGATCTAAAATAATTAAAATACATCAATTTTTTTTTCCTTTTATTTTATCTAAAAAAATTGAGTAAGAATATGATTAGATATCGTAATGAGGGGTTTTAAAATATTACCAAAAAGAATAAATCATTCGTTCTATTAAAAAAAATATTCAAAGATTGTGTTAGAAGGAAAATAAAAGATAATTGATTATGACATGACTGAAATTAAAAGCAATTCTGAAAATATTGTAGAAGTTAAAGACTTAGTTAAAATTTATAAAGAGGGTAATGTAAAGGCTGTAGATAAAATTTCATTTACAGTTAAAAAGGGAGAAATCTTAGCGCTCTTAGGTCCTAATGGGGCTGGTAAAACAACAATATTATCGGTCTTGGCGACTCTGCTAAATGCAACAAAAGGTGCTACATTTGTAAATGGGTACGATGTTGCGAGGGATCCCGATAAAGTAAGGAAAAGTATAGGATTTGTCTTTCAAGAACCTTCAGTAGACGGTGATATGAAAGGTTGGGAAAACCTTGAATTACATGCGGTTCTTTATGGAATGCCAAAGAAAGAAAGGCAAGTTAAAATACAAGAAGTATTGAAACTTGTGGATCTTGAGGATAAAGCCAATTCTTACGTAAAAAATTATTCTGGTGGGATGAAACGTCGCTTAGAAATTGCTCGAGGATTGATACACGAACCAAAGGTTTTATTTCTTGACGAACCAACTTTAGGTTTAGATCCTCAAACACGGCGTAAAATCTGGGAGAAAATAAAAGAATTAAATGAAGGAGATTTAAATATGACTATCTTAATTACCACACACTACATGGATGAAGCAGATGAGCTCGCGGATAGAATATGCATAATGGATCACGGTAAAATAATTGCTATGGATACTTCGGAAAATTTAAAAAAACAATTATCTGGGGATGTAATAGATATACAATTTGAGAATGTTGACGATCAGTTTAAGTTCCCCATGATTATCAAGCAATTAAAAGAAATATCTGGAATTAAAAATGTTTCATTCGGAACCGCAGGAAAGGAACAAGATATAATACCGAAAATACAACTACCACCAGGTATGCCTGCTACTGTTACTCCTGAAATGATCCAAGCAAGGATGAGAGAAATTTTGTCTGATCCTAAAAAATTGTTAATGGCTTGGAAAAAGATGCCAATGGCAGCAAATATGTTTTTAAGTGCACCATTAAGCGCTAAGAAAAAGATTGCAGATTTGTTTGACGACAAACTTTTAGAAGAGGTTCCGGAAAATATAAAACAAGAGTTAATTAAAATAAAAAAGGGAGAATATTCAGAGGAAGAAGTGGATATCGAGCCATCTTTATCAATCTCTTGCGAAAACGGTGGAAAACAATTACCTCTAATTATTCAAAAAATAAATGAAAATAATTTAGTCATAAAATCTGTAAATATGCATCAACCTACATTGGAAGATGTGTTCCTCCATTACGTTGGGAGCGCAATAAGGGAGGAATCTTCAAATCATGCAAAAGATATTAAAAAGATGATTCAAATGAGGCAATTAAGGAAGTGATAATAAATGTCAGAATTAAGTATTATACAAACCAAAATAAATTATAACGCGGTATGGGCACTGGCGAAAAGGGAGTTATTGGGATTCTGGAGAAATAAATCAAGGGTTATCTCATCAATAGCTCAGGGAATACTCTTCTTATTTGTATTTGCGGGAGGATTTTCATCCCTTTCAATAATTATAGATGGGACATCTATTGATCCAAGAGCTTTTATAGCTTCAGGTATTGCAGCAATAGTTATTTTATTTACGGGAATCTTCGGGGGTATGTCAATCTTTCGTGATAAAATGTTTGGGTTCATGAAAGAATTAATGGTTGCACCTGTTAGTCGGAATACGCTAATGTTTGGAAGAACTTTAGGAGTAGCTTTACAAACCTTGGTGCAAGTTCTAATAATGATTGGTCTAAGTATCGTTTTTGGATATTACGGATATGACCTTAATTTAATTTGGCGTGTAATGTTAGTCTTACCCGTTGCTCTTTTAGCAAGTATAGGGATCGTTGGTGTAGGGCTAACGATCAGTACTCGTCTGAGCGATATGCAGTCTTTCGGACTAATCCAAACATTTATCGTGATGCCTATGTTCTGGTTATCGGGGGCTTTATTCGCTTTCAATTCAGTACCACTTCCTATGCAGGTAATAATGATGTGTAACCCTTTTACTTATAGCGTGGATCTATTTAGATTAGTGTTACTCGGTGTATCGTACTTTCCATTTTGGCTTGATCTAATAG
>JAHLWH010000146.1 GCA_019058015.1 Promethearchaeota archaeon
CCTCTTATTATCTTTTCAGCTCACTACGATTCTATTTCAGCAAAAGTTTCTTATAAATTGCAGAAGATTTTATATGTCATAATTAGAATTTTAGGTTTTGCTTATCTTTTTTTATTATTAATTCTTTTTATCTTGTTCATTTTTGAGATTTTTTTAAATTTATCTATTAATTTTTTCTTTTTAAATTTATTAGGTATATTTTCCTTTATTGAATTAGGTATAATAATTCCAATATATACTATTCTTTTCAATAAAAATCCTAATGAATCAACTGGCTCGATTGATAATGCAAGTGGGGTTGCAATTTTAATTGAATTAGCAAAACTTTTAAATAAGAATCCGCTCGAAAATATAGATATTTTATTTATATGGTGCGGTGCCGAAGAATGGGGCAACAAGGGTTCGAAAAAATTCTGCACGAAGCATTATAACGACTTAAATCAAGAGTATGACCTTAATAAATCCAATAACATAAATATTGATATGGTTGGGACCTATATCGGACTTGTAGATAAAACTGGTTTAATTAAAAAAAAAATGAATGATAAGTTGAATGATATTCTTGAAATATCAGCAAAGAGATTGAATATCCCTCTAACAAAATTCGTGAAAATTATAGAACCTAAAAGTGATCATGAGTCGTTCCGATCATTTGCTAAAAAACCAAACAAAAAATTTCAAGTATGTTGTTTTTATTCAGATAAGGATTCTAAATTTATTCACTCATTAGACGACACTCCTGATAAATGTTCTTCTGAAAATCTAAATGGTTGTCTAGAAATCTGTTATGAAACGGTAAAAAGCTTAGACTTGAGAATGGAATAAATTAGGAATCGTTGTATAACTTTTATTATTTCATTTTGGAATTAATTAATTAAATTCTCAACTTACTTTATTTTTAATCTTTTTTTAATAATAGAACAAAAAGATGTGATGGAATCTTTGCTAGACTTGTTTTTTCTTAGTTTATAACTTTATTTTTCGTTGGATTAATAAAGGACTTGCGCTTAAATGTGTGAATTCATTTTATAAGAGATATAATAAAATATTTGTGCTTATTTAAATGTAACAAGAAATATAGTAAAATGATATATAAATTTATCCAGTGGTAATTCTGGAATGATAAAATTTGTCCAAGTTTTCAATAATTGCAATTAGGAATAAGATATGAAAAAACAACTAAATAATTTTTTCAACTTAGTTATATATTTATTTTTAGCAACAATATTAAATTAATATCTTAATTTATTTCTAATAAATTTAATAGGTTCATTACCTTATGTGATTTTATGACAAGTTATGATTATATTTTAAAAAAGGTCAAAGGGAAAATTTTATCCGCATTAGAAATTAGAGAAATTATAAAAGATACAGTTAATGGAAAATTATCAGATGTAGAACTCGCTACTTTCATTACTGCAATAAAAATACAAGGAATGACAAATGAAGAAATTATAAATTTAACACAAGCAGAAGTTGGCACTGGTAATTTATTTGATTTTGGCTCTGATGTGTATGATAAACATAGTACTGGGGGTGTCCCGGGGAATAAAGTGAGCTTAATAATCGTCCCAATAGTTGCAACTGCTGGTTTAATTATTCCAAAAACGTCAACCCGAGCAATTACTTCTCCATCAGGTACGGCTGACTCAATGGAAGTCCTTGCACCTGTAAAATTTAAGTCTAATGAAGTTAAAAAAATGGTTAAAAGTAATGGTGCGTGTATTATATTGGGAGGACACCTTGAGACAGCCCCTGCAGATTCGATTTTAATCAAAATTGAGAAAAAATTACATTTAGATCCGTTTGGTCTAATGATTCCATCAATTTTAGCTAAAAAAATGTCTATGGGAGTAAAAAAATTAGTTTTAGATATTCCTTGTGGAAAAGGTACTAAATTTAAGAATGCTGATGAAGGGCGTAAATTTGCGTTATTTTTTAAAGAAATCTCGAAAAAAGTAAAAATTGAAACAGAATGTGCCTTAACAAATGCAATTCAACCTATTGGACATTGTGTTGGTCCAGCTATTGAAGCAAGAGAAGCCTTACACCTTTTATATGATTATAAAAAGGGACCAAATTCTTTAATTGAAAAATCAACTGATTTAACGGGTATCCTATTAGAAATGGGTGGAAAAGCCCAACAAGGAACCGGTCAACATATGGCAAAAAATATATTAAGATCCGGAAAAGCATTAGAAAAAATGAAGAAAATCATAGATATCCAAGGGGGAAATCCAAATATCAAACCTGAAGATATTGAAGTAGGTCCCTTAGAAGCAGAATTCTTCTCAGCCAAATCAGGCTATGTAACCGATATTAATAATTCAATAATTAATAAAATTGCTAAAACAGCTGGCTGTCCGCAAGAAAAATCAGCTGGGATCGAACTCTTTAAAAAAATTGGTGCGTTGGTTAAGGAAGGAGACCTAATTTTTAAAATTTATGCGAAAAATAGTTTTAATTTAGAGAAAGCAACTGAAATTTTTAACGCATCAAGCCCGGTTATTTTGGGTGGCATGATAATTGAGCGTGTTTAAAATAAAAAAAAACACAAAATAATTTAATTTTTAATAATTTTTATAACTTTATTTTCATTGGATATAGTTTTGATTTTGGACCAATAATGTTATTATCACTATCTTTATATTTTACTGTTGTATTTATATCAAATTCACCTGGTTCAAGTGGCTTAATTTGAATTTCCCATCTTATATCTTCATTTGGTCTGATTGAATATACCTGTTTCTTAGTTGTCCCGCGCATAACTTTTAATTCCTCGGGGAATTCTAGTTCAATTTCGATTTCTAAAGCTTCTCCGGTGCTTTTATTAGAGACAGTTATTTCCAATGGAAAAGTTTGATTTATTAATGGAGGTTTTAAATTTTTAAAATAAACTCCAAGCTGTGTAGGAGGAGAACTAATGTTTAAATGTTGTGATTTTGATTTTATATGAAATGTTAATAAATCATTTATATTTGATGTTATTAATATTGATCCAAAATATGATTCTGGATCAGGAAAATTTGAAACGGTCTTAAACTTTAGATTAATATGTTCTCCTTTATTCAATTCAATTGGTAATTTTGGCTTTCTAATTATTGATAAATTATCTGAATGGGCAATTCTAATATTATTAAAAGTTAGTTTTTTAATTTCAAAATTCAAACCTGTATCTAATGTTAAATTAAGTAAAAGTTTTGTATCGATATCAAGAGAACAATCAATTTTTTCATCAGTTGTGAAATTATTCTTTTGAAAATTTAGTTGATTTTTTATTGATATATTAATATAAGCCAAAAGTAATACAAATTTTATTAATCGTGCTTCTCCACTTTTAAATTTATACTTATCCAAATTATTTTCAATTTCCTTCAAGGATTTAATATTTTTATCAATAATTGCAGTTGTTGTGTTTTTTATTAATTGAGTAAAGATGTTCTCTCTAAAAGAATCAATATCCACCCTGACTTTTATTGATTTTATATACTTTAACCCTTCATCTTGTCGTCCCAATAAAAAATAACAGAAATATGAAAAGCTACTACAAACCAATGCATTAAAATCTCGATCTTTACTCTTTTCTCTTTTTAAAGCATATTTTGCCGCTAGTTGAAAATTTTGTCCTGCTTTATTAAACCCATCTATCATTAAACTGGCATTGGCTGCTTTCCTGTAATAGGTTGATATATTCTCATATTCTTGACTATATTCATAAGATTTACATACCATTGAAAAGATTTTTTCAGCAGTATCATATTCCTCAACTTTATAGAAATCTTCTCCAGCTTTTATAAAATGCTTTGCAGCCTTATTGTAATTCTCAATTTCGAAAAATCTTTCTGCTTTATTTAATTTTTTATTTGCAGATTCGATTAAACTTTGTTTATCTCTCTCTTTCATCGTAAGACATTGCTGAATGAATAAATTATTAAAAAATAAGAATATTTCCTTTTTTAAATTTTATAAAAAATCATAATATTCAGATTTTTTATAGAAAAGCTAATTATTTTCCTTTTTTAACAGTTCCTTCAAATGTTTCAAACTGTTTGAAGATTGAAATATCTCCTTCAATTTTTGCAAAAACATTTACAGGTGAAATTGCTCTCGGCTTATCCCCTTTACTAACTGGAGTCGATCCAAACATAATACAAAATCCAGTTCCTTGAATCCAATATGCTACATCACCAACTTCACAATCTTCTTGTGCGTTTTCTCTTTCAATTTTTATAGGAATTGAACCATATAATTCATCACCCCACCGTGATAATGATATTTTTAAGGGTAAATTGTCCCAAATTGCTTTACATGTTTTTGGATTTTTATCTAGTAATAATTTTGCTTTAATTACACCAATTTTCTCATTCTCGATAATAATTTCTTTCATATTCCTTAACTCAAATTTTAATTATGCTTTTTGAAATAATTCAATTAAAATTCAAAAAGTTTAATACCGAATCCTATTGCGATAGGCTGTCATAATACGACTAAAATTTATTCATATTATTCATTCTATTCGGTTTTTAATTTGTTGAGGGGATTTTTTCCAAGCTTATTAATCTTTTCCGAAGTTGTTATTGCAGTTTTTTGAAATTTATCTCCTTCCGCTGAGCTACAATACTCCATAAATACTCTCTCTGGGTTAAAACCAATGGTTTTTAAGATTTCTTGCACATATTCCACATTTTTTAAAGCAACTTTATTCCCAATTTCATAATCACATTCACCTGGATATCAGCCAACTACTAAAACTCCATCGGCTCCATTACCAATTGATCTCATGATTAAACTTGGAGTTACTCTTGCAGTGCAGTTTACTCTAATTGGTCTAATTGTTGTAGGATATTGTGCACGAATCGTTCCAGCCATATCTGCCGCTCCGTAACCTCATTTCAAACATAAAAAAGCTAAAATTTTAAAATCTTCCATTTTTTTATGCCACCTCTTCCTTTGTTCCTTCTAATAAAGCATCAATTTGATCTTCATATTGAACTTCTCGATAATATCTTAAAGTTATTGCTTCACTTGGACAATTCGCAAGACAAGAACCACAACCTCTACATGCAATTTCATCAACTTCAGCACCATCTTCAACCATTTTAATAGCATCATATGGACAATTTAATATACATAATCCACATTTACTACATTTTTCCTTATCTACTTCTCCAGTAATGAGTTCTATTTTATATTTTCCACGTTTCATTAATTTTCCAGCAGATGATGCAGCTCCTCCTGCTTGCATAATCGATTCAGCGATCGATTTTGGACCTTGAGCAACGCCTGCAAGTGAGATGCCGGGAATCTTCGTCTCTATCGGCTCTAATCTTGCGTGTCTTTCTTTAAAAAAACCATCTGGAGTAACTTCTAATTTTAATGTCTTTATCAGTGCAGAAATATCATAATCTGGAATCATTGCAGCAGAAAGAATAATCAAATCATATTCTTTCTCTTGAACACCTAGAGTTTCTCTCAATGTATCTTGGATAAGAACTTTCAAATTTTTTGTTTCTGGGTCTTCATAAACTCTTGAGATATTACTGCGTAAATATTTTATACCCTCTTTTCTCGAAGCAGTGTAGTATTCCTCATAATATTTCCCTGCAGCACGCATATCCATATAGGCAATAGTAATTTCTGCATCAGGGTAATGTTGTTTGATTAATTTTGAATTTTTTATGCTAATCATGCAACACACACCACTTGAACAGTAAGCATTCCTGTTTAAATCTCTTGAGCCAACGCATTGGATGAATAAAATTCTTTTAGGCTCTTTTCCATCAGATGGTCTTACCAAATGTCCGTTAGTGGGTCCATTTGGCGCTAAAATCCGTTCTAATTGTAACTGAGTTATGACATTATCATATTTATTGTATCCTAAATATCCATCTTCTGGTATATATTCATCCCAACCTGTTGCTACAATTATGGTTCCGACATCTAATTTAATTATTTCAGGTTGTTGGTCAAAATCTATTGCTTCTAATTCACAAACGCTCTCACATAAACCGCATTTAATACATTGATTCATATCAATTTGTGCAATCGATGGAACGGCTTGTGGAAAACTAATGTAAATTGCTGGTCTAGGATTTAATCCTTGATTGAATTCATTATATCCATAAGCAGGACACACATCCATACAAGCTCCACAACCGTTACAATCATTATTTACATACCTAGCTCTTTGATTAATTTCTACTGAAAAATTTCCTATATAACCTGAAATTTTGGACACTTCGGAGTATGTATATAACTTAACATTTTCATTCCTTGCAACATCTAACATAACAGGTCCCAATATTCATATGCTGCAATCATCAGTTGGAAAAGTTCTATCAAGCATTGCCATTTTTCCGCCAATTGTTGGCTCTTTCTCAACTAAAAACACTTCATAATCTTGATCTCCAAGTTCATTTGCTGCTTTTAATCCCGCAACACCTCCACCGATAACCAAGCACTTTCCAAGAACATCAACTTCTCTTATAAGAATTTTCTCCAATTTTGCTGCTCTTACGACCGCAGAACGAAGTAAATCCTTTGCAACTTTTAATGCGCCCTCTTTATCATGCATATGAACTAATGATGAGTGTTCTCTAATGTTACAAAATTCTAAATATGATGGATCAACCACTGTATCTTCTAATACTTTTTTAAATACGGGTTCATGTGTTATCGGAGTACACGCACAAACAACTAATCTATTAGAATTGGTTTCTTCCATTTTTTCTTTAATAAATACTGCTCCGCCTTCAGTACATAGACTTATATAATTACTTGATTCAACCACGTTGGGTAAAGTCTTTACATATTCAACCAAGGCATCTGTGTCAATAAATCCTCCAATATTTATCCCTCAACGACAAATAGCTACATATATTCGTATTTCTTCAGTTTCCATTCCAATGACCTTAATTTTTATTTTTTCTTTTAAAATATTCCTCCAAATTTATTAAAGTGTATTATTTTTGATTAATTATATTAAGTTAGATATAATTAAATTTAACTTTAAATCTTTTATCTATAAAAATATAAACTAAATTATAAAAAAATTATAATTTTTTAAAAAGGATAATAATATGTTATTTCAAGCTGAAATTCCCTGGGGGGTCATAACTCCAATTCTTATTGTTACAATCGCTTCCGTAGTAGGGATGGTTCTACTAAAAGTAGGATTAAGTATAGTAAAAGCTGAAAAAAAAACAAGAATGAAAAATGTACTAATGTATTATTTCATTTATTTGGGAACAATTATGTTTATTTTGATGCAATTAATGTTTATTGAAATGAGAGGTTTTAATATTGTTCCAATTCTTGGTCTTTCGATTCTTGCAGTCTTCATTGTGACAAATATGATTAATATTTTTCATGACACAGGAATTAAAAAGGCAATTTTTATTACGGTTTTATTAATAATTCCTATTACAGTTGCAATGTCAATAATTGGCCCATTAATGGGAGAATTATAAAAAATTGGAGTTTTATATTATCCTTTTATTATTCTGTTTTAATTTTTTATTAATGTCTTCCCTCATTTTCAATGCAACTTCACTTGCTGCTTTATCAAAATTTTCGGGAGAAAATTTTTTAGAATAATTCAGTTTCTGATATGCAAAATCAATGCTTCGAGATGAATTAATAATTGCTCCTAATCCATCGTCATTTACTCCATGAACCACGTCCTCCGCTGTAGCACCTTGTGTGTCATAACCCGGAATTAATAGAAAACAATTATCTATTATCTTTCGAATTGAGATCATCTGTTCAGGGAAAGTTGCTCCCACTACAGCGCCAAATGAGCTGTACTCATTTGTTCCTATTAATTCTTTACCCCACTCTTTAACTAAACGCGCCATATGAATAAAATTTCTCTCTAAAATTATTTTTTTTCCTTTAATTTTCTCAATCTCAATTGTAACTTGTTCAATTGGGATATTTTCTAAACGAATTGAGAATAAATCTTGAAATTCTGCAGAACTCTTATTTGAATTTTTAACTTGAGTAAAAAATCCTTTCTCTTTATAGGATAAAAATGGCTTAACACCGTCACTTCCAAAATAAGAATTTAGTGTTATTGAATCAGCATTATACCCCTCAAAAAGATTTGATGCATATACTTGACAGGTACTTCCAATATATCCCCTTTTTGCATCTAAAATAACTAATGAATTATTTTTTTGGATATATTTTATTGTTTTTTTTAATCCTGATAATGCCTCATATCTCTCATAAAAAGCTATGTTGGGTTTATAGATTGGAGTAAAATCAACTGTTGCATCAATTAATCTTTTATTAAATTCAAATATCACCTTGGAATTATCATTATATTCATCCACCAAAAATTGTGGAATATAAAACGTTTCTTTATTATCTGGTAGCCGAGGATCCAAACCGATACAAATTATTGATTTTTTCTCCCGAATTTGTGAAATTAACTCATCCGCAAAATTCTTACCCATAAAACCTCACTTTTCAAGTATATCCTCTAAAATCTTTCTATTTAAATTTTTTAATTTAGGTGTTTCTTGAGTATTAGTGAGCAAATTTTTAATAGTTACAGAATTTCCTTCTTGTTCTTTTGGTCCAATTATTACAACTGCTTTACAATTTAATTCATTAGCTTTGCTTATTTGATTTCCCAACTTTCCACAAGAATAGTCAATAAGACATTCAAAACCCATTTTTCTAAGTATTTGAGATAATTTAATGCTTAAAGGAGCAAGTTTCTCATTAAATGTTGTTATATAAATAATATTTGAATAATCTAACTCTTTTACATTCTCCGGAATCAATTTATAAGTTCGTAAAAATAATTTAAATGACAAGAGCCCCATCCCAAAACCAATCCCAGATATCTGTTCATTAGAAAATAAATTTAATAAATCATCATACCTACCACCGCCAAAAATAGACCTTCTATTTTCTTCTCCCATATCATATACTTCATAAACAGTTCCTGTGTAATAATCTAAACCTCTAACTACACCAGCTGAAAAGGTGCAATATTCTTCCAAATTTGTTTCTTTTAATAATTTTTGCAACTGTTTTATTTCTTTATATCCCTGAGAATTATAAAATTCATTTGGAATGTTATCATAAGGTAAATTCTCAATATCATCTATCTCATTTAATTGTAAAATATTCTTTACTAATTTATCATCTCTAAAAGTATCCATCAAGTATTTTTGGTATTCTTTCTCTTCCATTTTATCAGATTTATCAAGTGCCTTATAAACTTTCATATAAAAGGCATTAGGAATTTTAAGAATGAATTTAAAAATCGCATCAATTAAACGTCTGTTATTATAATATATTTGAAATTGATCTCTTGTTGCTCCAAATGACGTAAAAATATCTATAGATATATTAAATATTTCAACTTCTTCTAATAAACTAATCTCGCCTAAAATATCAAAATTAATTTGTTTAAAAGAGCGTGCTCGCCCTCTCTGTGGCCTTTCGTAGCGATAACAAGTTGGAACGCTAAACCAACGAATGGGCTTCTTCATTTCTTGACTTTTTCTTGATATCATTCGAGCTAAAGAAGGAGTTAATTCTGGTCTTAGTATTAATTCATCTCCACCTTTACTCGTAAAAGTAAATGATTGCTCATATATTAACTCGTCTGATGATTTTGCAGCATAAATCTCTATAGGTTCTAAAAGTGGAGTTTCAAATTCTTCATATATATATTTTTTAGAAATTTCCCTAATTTTATTAACTATATAATATTCTTCCCTCACATCAGGAGGGAAACGGTCTGCCATTCCTCTTAATGGCTGATTATTAAATTTTTCTTTCATCTTAAGACTAATAATGAGAAAAAAACTATTAAATTATGATATTTTTACTAAAATTTTAATTTCAGTTCTATCACTTTTTTTCGTTCTTTCTATTCCCTCCTGAACCTTCTCTAGAGGAATTATATCTGAAATCATTTTTTGTGTGTTTATCTTTTTATTTTTTATGAGTTCTATAGCTTCCAAAAAGTCTTTTCTGGTTTGACAATAGCTTCCCTTAACCACAATTTCATTATATACAATCATAAACATTGGTATTGGAATATTTCCTCTTTTAATACCCTCGAGTAATACCGTTCCACCTTTTTCAACTAATTCTAGACTTAATAAATAAGAAGATTCTGTTCCAGCACAATCATATACAAAAGAACAAGCTCCATGCTCTCTTATAAATTTCCTAATCTTTACTTTTTGTTTTGGTTTAAAACAAGCACTTGCTCCTAACTCCATTGCTTTATCAAGTAAACTTTGATTAAAATCTACCATTATTACATACTTAGGTTCTCTCGTTGCTAATAATACTTGCAATAAAGAGATTCCCATAACCCCACTCCCTAAAATAATAACTCCTTCATTTTTTCCTATTCCCGAAATATCTCGCGCATGAGTAAGGCACGATACAGGCTCTGCAAGACACATTTCTTCAAAAGTTATTTCATTTGGTTTATTCACTACATAACTCTCTTTTACTTTCATATATTCAGCAAATCCACCATCCTCAACATTTCCGAAGTATTCTTGATTTGCCCAAGCCGAAACTGTGTCTCCTACTTGATAATTTTTGACATTCTCTCCAATTGATTCTATAATGCCTGAAAACTCATGCCCCATAATTATGGGAACATTACCTAGTTGATAAAAATAGCTAGATACATCGGTTCCGCAAATTCCGCAGAATTTTACTTTTATTAAAATTTCATCCTTATCTGGAACTGGTTTAGGATAATCTTCAATTATTTTTATTTTTTCTTCTAATCCCTTAAAAACAGCCGCTTTCATGAAAATTTTTATAC
>JAHLWH010000147.1 GCA_019058015.1 Promethearchaeota archaeon
CTATAAGACATATCCGCTTTTTTTTATTATTAGAAACTTTTTCTTCACTCATAATTTTTCAATAAAATCTGAGATAGTATCTTGACTAATCATTAAATAATCTCCATCGAGTTTATGAATAATTAATCATATAAATCTATGTTCTCGCAAAAATAGAAACAAAAGATATAATTTTTTAAAAAAAAGTATAGAGAATATTTAAATCTAATTTATTGCGAAATTTTCAAATTGTGTAGGCTTATAATTTACTTGGGCGTTTCCATTTTTGAAGATTTTTGTGATTTTTCTCCTTATCCTAAAAAAACAGCAAAAATAAGAATTAATAATAAACTTTTACTCTTATTCTATTTATATAGATGCAATACACAACATTATATATAAGAGAGATACAAAAGTGTTTTTTCAAATGAGGCTTATTTTCTTTTTTAATAATTTTTGTATTTCTCTTCCTTTTTCCTTCCCTTCATTATATAAAAACTTCATTTTTAAATCTTTTAAGTAGAAAATTTTTATTTTGAATTTAATAAGGGTTTTTATTATTTTAAAAAAATCTTCAATTTTTTCCGAATATCTTAAATACTTTATTTTTATTTAAACCTAAAATATTTAATCGAAAATTACAATCTTCCTTCTCGTCAGGAAGCGACAAATTTATGATCTTTATTTTTACTTTTATTCTGCTATCTTTCTCCGCTAGATTCACTAAGTTAACGCACTCTTCTAACTTATTATGGAATCCATTATTCTCTTTTATCATAGCCTCATTGGAAAAAATCAAGTGAAGAATAATTAGTTCATTATCTAGTTCAAATTTAGGAATTAAGGATATATGGTTTCAAAACAAGGTCTTGGGAATAAGTTTATTTCACGATCTTTCCAATTCAATTTCTTCTATATTTATGTCGGTTGAAATTGGAAACGATAAATATAACTATATCGTTCCTGAATATTTTAAGATTTCCAGAGAGAATATAGAAGTTAAAGATGACCTTATTATTTTTGAGATTTCGCTTTCTAAATTAATTATCATAGAAGATTCATTTATTAATATTCAATCAATTCAAATCATTTGGGCCAATAAGAAGAAACAATCTTATACTCTAAACCAGAAGATTTATCTCTTAGAAATAAATTTGCTAGATCTCGAAGAATTCGAAGAAAAAAAGATAAATATTAAAGCAAAGAATGAACAAAATAATTTCCAAGATAAATTTGGCTCTACTTTATCCGAACACACTCACAATTACAATTTTGCTTATGATTTACACAACAACTTGAAAGTTAAACATAAAATTCAAGAAAAAACCGAGAGACTTCAAATTGAATTAGAGAGATCAGATCCAATTGAACGGATTAGTAAAAAAATAACTAATTTTTAGTTAGAAGTCAAAGAACTATGCGTTACAATAATGTGTAAAATTCTTCTGTTTTTTAAATATTTAACTTCTCTTCAAGATAAACAATTAGATTACGAAATTATCAAATTTTTAATTAATCATATTTTAAAAAATAAGATTGAGGTTAGGAGTACTGCCTAGTTATTACCAAGAAAGATTAGAATATATTATTAAGGATTTAAAAATACTTGTTTTTGATATTGGAGCATTTACAGAGGAAACTCTTTCTGCGCTCTTAATTGAAGATAAGTCTAATCAGTTAAAATATTCTGGAAAGGAACAGCAATTATTACTAAGAGAAATTGAAATCGAAATTGAATTTCTTTATGTGGATCTAACTTTAATCGATGATGCATTCTCGCAAGGAATAATTAAATCTCATGAAATAAGAGAAATAACTCATAGATTAACTGACAAAATAAAAAATGCAACTATCGATAAGTTCAACAATCTACAATACATAGTAAATAAGATTCCTCGTTATAAGAATAGAGTAAAACTTGATTATATGGAGAATATTACTGATGATTTTAGAAGATCTGATAAAATATCCATAAATTTCATTAAATTAGAAAAGCGAATAAAAAATAAACTAAAAATCACACCTAAAGACGTAATATTATTCATAAAACTATGGAACTCGGAGGAAATTAATTTTTGTGAGAAAATCAAGATATCGGTTTTTGGTAAATCATTTGTTAATAATGATCTTATTATAATCTTGGAGAAAGAATTAAATAAAGTCAAACTCTCAGAGATCCAGGATTATCTTAACATTAATGATAAAGAAACCTTAGTTGAATTTTATTCAAATCCTATTATCAAAAAAATCTTGTTCTCATATTTTTTTCCAGATGGCTTTGATTCAAACGCAGAAATTACATATGATAAACTCGAACATGAAAAACCAGCCCAAAAACGCCGGCGAATCTTAACAAAACAGGGAGAACTGCTCAATCTCCACAATTTTCTATTTAAAAATATTTCTAGTGAAGAATTTAGACAAATTATCGAAATGAATGACATTGGAGCGTTTTATTGCAGTGTAAGAAGCACAAAGAATGAAGTGTTGTATATGATCATTGATATAGATGTATCTGATTTTCTATTTTCATTATTTACTGGACAATTAATTTGGGACTTTATTTTGAACATTACAAATGCTATAATAGAGACATCTATAAAAGTTGGGTTTCCCCCGTATCCAGTTGTTAATTTTTCCGGCTCACGTGGAATACATATCATTTGGAGAATAGACAAAAATGCAATTAATGATCTGGAGGGATCTATAGATTTACCTGAATTTTTCAATGATTCATTGCCTGGGGTTAAAAACTTAATTAAAAATAAGAATAGTTGCTATCATGATAAATTTATCTTTATCAAAAGGCTTGCTCAAGCACTCTGCGTTGAAACGATTTATAGGGGATCAATCATAATACCAAAAGAAATTAAGCAAAATTTATCAATTTTACACCCTCGAGATTTATTTAAAATTTCGATTTACTCTCAGAATGACATTGCGGTTCTACTTGATACAAGCTCGAATGCAAAGGGAGTATTTCGTGCATTTTCAGCCCATTTAAATTCCAAAAAAATTGGTATTCCTATATTTTATTCAAGGATTGGGAAAATATACGAAGAATATAGAGATTATCATAATTTACTCAAAGAAAGTCAGATAAGTAATGTTTTAGATAATATCAAGGATAATAATTATGAAAAATATATACATTATCCTGCAATTATTAAAAGAAACCATCTGAGATTCATTTTACGCACAGATAATCTCTTTCCAAGTTTTGCAATTCTCTTGAGGTTTTCACCTCGCTATGTTTTCGAAAGAACTCCAAAAAGTTTTGAATTCTGGCACCGGTACTACACACTAAAACACTTTTATTCTTACACTGCCAACAAAGTTTTATTTTTCCCAATTGAGAAAGATGATAAACCACAAAAAATATATGAAGAAATTATTGACCTCTCAAAAAAATGCCATATTTCAAACATACAATATATCTCCGAGATTATACGTGAGTACTTAATCAATAATAAGATAACTTTCAATATTTTTGAAGAACGCTTGTTTTCAATGCACTCATTTGAGTTCTATTTTAAATTAATGCCAGATTTTTTAAAAAGCCCGAAAGGAATTGAAGATCTGTTGGAAGATCAACACACTATAAATTTCTTCTCAAATCAGGCTCAGAAATTAATATCGACTACTTTACAAACTTTATCCCTTATAATCTCTAAAAGTTCTGATAAATCAATTAACAGGGAAAAATTAACCGTATTGATAAGTTTTCAAAGGGAATTAAACGGGTTAATTAACTTTACCGAAAGCGAATTTTTAGACAATTATGGAGATAATAAGACGTATCACGTGAATAAATTGTATTTGATTTACAAATTCTACCTATATATGATTGATTTTTTAAAAAGAATGTTCAAGAAAGAGCAAGAGAGTGAAGTTTAAGTGGAGGAATTAGAAAAAATGAATTTATATCAAGATCTGATTTGGAATCCTAGCGAAATAGAGGCTATAATATCAGAATTGAAATCTGTGAAACTGCAACCTAATGTTCGATCTCAAAACAGAAGATTAATTATAGATAAAAGAAGCAGGTTTATCCCAATCCCGTCAAATTTACGAGCTGTTGCATTGGATTTCGAGGGAGATCCACCATTTTTAATGGGACTTATGATTCGTGATGAGTTGTTCTTTTATTATATCACAAACAAGAGTTTTCAGAGATATTTTTATTTAAATGTTTTCACCATATTACGCGTCTTGAAGAGGATGATATTTTTTTCCTTTAGTAATTTTGAAAAAAAGATTATTGATTTTATGTATCGAGAATTAATTTTAAAGGGCTATAAACTTTCAGATCTCAATTTTATAAAGAATCTAAAAATATACAACCTTCAAGAGAGTTTATATGAGTCTTTAACTGCAGCCCTATGCAAACTAAATTTTCTTAAGACAGGTGATCCTCTTTCTCGAAAGTCAGAATTAATAAATAACTTATTCGAACTTTTGAAAAAAGACCATTCTATTAGCGATTTTTACATTGATATAATTCTTGAGCATAATTACTATTGTCTTATCAACATGGTCTTAATTTTGGTTTATAGATTCTTAGAAAAAATAAAAATGGAAGTGAAATGAATGGCTGAATTAAAAGAAAGAAAATGTTTACATAATTTGAATTTCAGTAGATGTACAAATTGCGAATTTGTAATAGGCCAAACAGAAGATTTAACATCAATTTACTCAAATAGAAATACCAAGAGATTTGACTATCATTTAGGCGCACTAATAGAAAATTATGAACATTGGAAATCCAAAGAAGACTATGGTCAGGATAAAAAAATCAATAGACATTATAAAGAACACTATTGTTCTTTTTGCAATAAAATTTATTTGGATAAATCCAAGATTGAATATCTAAAAGAAAATTTTAGAAAAAATCAAAGAATGAATATAACCGCAATGAATAACTTAATAAGTAAAAATTTGGAGGTTAATAATTGAAATACTTAGTTACATATAGTTTTGAGATACTTTTATGCCTATTAGAATTTTATTTAGAAAAAGGAAAAGATAAAATAACTTTTAATGAGATTAAAAAAAGAATCGGAGGAAATAGAAAAAAATTTTATCATCGATGCAAAACTCTTGAAAAAAACGGGTTGATTTTAAAAAATAAATCTCCAATCAAAAGCTACAAAAATCGTTCAGTAATTTTATATTCCATTACTAAAAAAGGAATCAATTCTGTTTTAAATTTTATTCTAAAATATCAATTTATTGATAATATTATTAGATTCTTTAAGAAGTATCCATCTTATAGTGATATTGATATTAAAAAATATCGTGAATTAATAAAATAAGAAAGGAAATAAGCTATAACAATATTAATTTTTCTGATTTTTCATAAATTAAAAAAATTTTGATAATAGATTAATTCTTACAGAGAGATATAAAATAAAAATTTGTTTATTTTGACTTTATTTGGTGGATCTTTAACAAAAAGATCATAAAAGACAAATTAGATAAAAAGGAAATTTTTAAAAAAATAAAAATTAAAACTGGAAATCTTTTTAAAAAAAAATAGAGAGAACAAAAAACTCTTTAAAAAATTTAAATCTTTTTACTTAAGAATACTAATTCCAAAATTGAAACATATATAATGTTGAATAAGATGAAGGATATAATATTTTGAGTGTCAATTGTGATTTAATTTTATTAAAATTTTTTATTCTATA
>JAHLWH010000148.1 GCA_019058015.1 Promethearchaeota archaeon
GAATATTGATTCATACAGAGAGCACTCGCCCCAGAACTCCCAATTCTATCATTACACCAAGGTCGAGCTCGCACCCATTCAACTGTATCAACTCCATCTAAATAAGATTTAGTAAATAATTGAAAACTGGGTCCTCCTTCTGAATCGTGTGTCCCTCTCATATCTTGAATTACAACATGATATCCTTGTGGAAGATACAACAATTTTGCTAAGCTGTAAGCCCATCCAGTTTTTCCATATGGTGTTCTTATGAGAATGACTGGTCTAGGTGCTCCAAAAGACCCAGGAGCAAAATAAACATCAGTTGCTAATTTCACGCCATCGTCCATTTTGACCATATAAGTTTGTCTAACTGGTGGAGCAAATACTGCAGCACTTATAATAATTGTGGTTGGAAAGGCAATAAGAACTATCAAAATTATATACTGAATAAGTTGAGGAAGTTTATTGAGACGCCGTTTACCATATTTTTCCAATAAATCTGCCAATGAGAAAGAAGAATTTTTTAATCCGTAATACAAATAAACAAGAACACTTATGCCAATCGCTGCAATTACATAGTTTTCTTCTTCAAATATATACCAAAAAATCCCTAAAATTGGTGAAAGGATGTTAATTAGAGTTCCCAAAATTTCTATAATTCTTGATCTTCTCTCTTCTCCAATTTTTTTAAGATAACTGCCAGTCATCATAAGCGAATAAAAGGAAATAAATGCAGCAATAGGTAGATACAACATTCCAACTAATATTAATAGCACCTGCTTTAAAGTGAAATAAATCGTTTCATGTTTAGTAAATAATTTCCTACCTTCTCCTAGCTCCTTGTTATAATTGAAAAAATAGGTTATGATATATAATCCTCGGCAAATTACTAGTAGCAGCAAATTTGTTGTTAGAATCTGTTCAAGCTCAATATAGCCTAAATCAGATAACAAAAGAAATAGCATTATGATTGGATTAATCATAAATAATAATTCGAGATACCCAATTATAAAGTTTTCGTGAGATTCTCTTTTTTTCCTTCGTTTTTTTGCATGATTTGATTATCTTAAAGTAAAAAATGTAATACTCGCGACAAACACAATGATAGAAAAAAGTAAGAGTCATTCACATAATAGATTTTTACATATCCAAAATAGTATCATTGTAGTCAATGGCCCAATTATTCCATACCATCCTATTTTTTTAGGGATTTCTATATTATACAAAATTATACACCATCCCAGGAGAAAAGCCCATAAAACAAATCCACCAAAAGCAATTCCAGAGAAAAGTTCATGCATAACGCCCAAAAAGTTTCTGTTTATTGAGAAGACTTCAACTCCCAGATATCCAAGATTTCCAATAAGACCAATTAAAATTCCAAATCTTGCAAGTGTGTCTTTTCTAAAGATAAAATTTAAAGTTAGGTTTAAAAATATACAAAAAATTCCACCTAATATACAGGCAAAATCAAATATGATTGGCATAGGAGTGAAAGATACTCCTCCAAGATCACTTATCCAGTCGCTCCAAATGAAATAATTATCAATTGCCAACCAATCTGGTGTCCATTGCGCAACAAGCACGCCAATCAATAATAAAAAATAATAACCAACTAGCATGATCCCTAATGTCCATTTTATCATCTTGTGATTAATTATATAAGGTCCTATTCGATCGTAAAAATTATATTTAATCCAAGTTAAGAAGTTTTTAACTTTTGTAAAAATATAATCTTTTTTATGGACATAGAGAGATTCTCTTGAATATTCTTGATTTTGATCCTGGTCATAATTTGATAAATAAGATTGTTCTAGGTCAATAATATTATATTCAATTTTTTTTTACCACTTGCGTAATATCTATCAAACCTTTTCTTTACTTTTTCTTTCTAAATATTTTGCCATCCTATTTTGATATTTAAAATGAGGTAATATTTATGTGAAATAATCAATAAAAAAAGTAGAATCCACTATATTTCTAACTTTGAAAGCTATTGTATTTAACAAAATATCTCAAAATATCTTTATTTTCTCTCGTTACTATCTAGGATATACGGACCATTCCCGTTAATATTTCGAAAAATGCAATCATGTATGTAAGCTGCTGAGAAAATTTATTCATTCTATTTATGAAATCGTGAGAATTTTTTAGGCGTCTAGACAACATATGGACTTTTTACTGAATGCCTTTAAGGTAAGATATCTGATGAGATAATTCACTAAATATCTCTTCCTTTCCCTCTGAAGCTAGTCTAGAATAGAAATTTTGAGAATTTTTTGGCTTACTCATAATGAAAAAGATATAAAGTGAGGATATTTAAAAGAAAAAACTTCTAATCTACCTTTAGCTCTTTTATTAATTCCCAACATGAACTGATTTCTTGTTCATACATCCTCTTTATTTTCCAATATTCTTGAGTAATCTTGTTGCTTTTTTCCTCTGACATTTGTCGTTGCTTAATCAATTCATTCTGTATGCTGCTTTCTTGCGTCTCAACAATTTCTTTCATAACTCTTATGATTTTACTGAGAATTTTATCTTGTCGAGTTTTATAGTTCAATTCATTTTTAATCAATAGTTTTTTAATATTCTCAATTTCTTGAAGAAGATTTTCCTTTATGAGTTTTTTATTCTCAAGGATGTTTTGATAGAATCTTAAAAAATCTATTCTCTTTGAAGGATATATAGTTTTATTGGAATATTTCTGACTTTTATGCATATTATTTTTCACAAATTTTTTTTTCCAATAGATTTCTCAAACTTAAAGTTAATAAAACCCAAGAATTCTGAAAATGATATTCAAATTTTGTTACAAAAGTATAAATACTAATTTGTTTAATGTAATATTTGGTAAAATTTTTCAATGTTGATGTCTATAAAAAATAAAAATATAGAAAATTTTGTCCATATTTAGTATAAATTTAAGAGAATGATAATATGAAAAAAAAAATTGTTGTTCAGATTTCTTGTCTGGTTTTTCTTGTTAGCTTTGCAGCAATAGGGTTTATGCCAGTCTTGGTCAGAGGTGAAGGAGAAGATTCAATTACTGCTCCCGCAGATTACGAACCTGAAGTAATAACTGAACCGATAATAATAGGATCTGATATTCTTATCATTCAGGATTATTTGCCATGGGGACTACACACAACTGAGAATATACTCATTGAGATAGGGCAAGGTGGAAACTTCAATATAATACCAACTGGGGCATTAGGTTCAACCGACTTGAGCAAATATGAAGTTGTGATTATATCTTCAGATCAACGGACGTGGAGCTATAACAACATAATTACACAGAAAACTAAGCTCGCGGGTTTTGTTTCCGCTGGAGGTGTTTTGGTGGCACATGCATGTGACATAGGATGGAACGGTGGTCACTGGGGTGAATCATTCCTACCTGGAGGTGTTTATCATAGGTGCGCCTATTATCCTTATTATGATTCGGGTACATTTGATGAAAAGCCCCACATTGTAATGTCGGGGCATCCAATAGTTACCACACCCCATGTTCTAACAGATGGTAATTTAGATAATTGGGGGTATTCAACACATGGATACTTCAAATATCTCTTACTAGGTACAAACACAATAATACAGGATTCAGAGGGTAGACCCATATATATAGAGTATCAGTATGGCGCTGGTCTAGTTCTTGCGACCATGATGACCATGGAGTGGCAAAATGCAGACTGGGATCTTCTAAGAAATGAATTAGCTTATGTTCTTCCAAATCGACCACCGATAGCAGTTGCGGGTTTAGATCAAACTTTGGAGCAAACCAGCCATGCAGGTGCAGCAGTAATGCTCGATGGCTCTGGATCAAGTGATCCTGATGATGATATATTAACATATACCTGGACTTGGTCAGGTGGATCAGCAACGAGTGTGAATCCAACTGTTACATTTCCATTAGGAACAACTACAGTAACTTTAACAGTCTCTGATGGCGATTTAGATGATTCTGACACCGTAGATATTAATATAGTTGATACAACTCCGCCAGATTTAGTATTAGCAAGTGCCTCCATAGTACTTTGGCCACCGAATCACAAGTATCACACTATTGAAGTCTCTGATTTCGTAATGTCAGTGTCTGATATCTGCGATGCTTTTGTTGGTGCGGCTGATGTAAAAATTACTTCAGTGAGCAGTGATGAGCCTGAAAATGTAAGAGGTGGTGGAGATGGGAATACATTGGATGATATTATTATCTTTACTCCACAACTAGTATTATTAAGAGCAGAACGTCAGGGTAAAGGAAATGGAAGAGTATATACAATTAATGTTGAAGTAACAGATGCATCTGGTAATACCGCAGTTGATTCATTAAAAGTTTGGGTTCCCCACAATCAATGGTTTGTATGGATGACGACTGATGATGGTCCCGCTGCAGGATACACAGAATACGCATAAGCAAGTCATATATTTATATATCAGTTGCGTTAAATAGAAAAACAATAAAAAAATTACAGTTCAAAAAAAAAAATAAAGAATTCTAATTAATCTATTTTTTCTTTTTATTCTAATCGTCAGAAGAATAATTTTAATCGTTAGAAGAACAAGATTTTTTAAAACTAAAATTATTGATTAATTAGATTAATAACTTTAATATTTTTTTTCGAAAAAAGACTAAAATCTTTATATGAAAAAATTTTTTCGGAATAGAATTAATGAAATAACGGAAAAATTCAAGGATAAGAAAGTTCTAATTAGTTCTTCAAGTGCAAATTTCTTTGGTCAAGAATCTTTAAGAAAGAATCAAATAGGCGGAAATGGAGTTTTAATACTTACAGAAAAAGATTTAATTTTTGAAATGTGGATACCCAAGAAAAAACTCATAATTCCTCTTAATTCTATAATTAAAATAATCACCCCAAAATCACATTTGGGTAAAATTAAATTCAGATCTCTTTTAAAAGTAATTTTTAAAAATGAAAAAAATGAAAGTGATTCAGTAGCTTAGCTTGTTGGTGATTTGAATCAGTGGAAAGAAATTATCACAGATTTAATTTAAAAAAATAAAATTAAAAAATTTAAACTTCATAATATTATTTTATTGAGCTTAATCTTCATCCTTTATCCTTCTTAATTCAATTTTTACCGCATTCATTTTGTCCATACATTCAAGCTCGACAATATCTTGATCTTCAACCCATTCGGCGGGAAAACCACCTCCAAACTGGAGCATAATAATAAATGGGAAAATATCATGATAAAAGAAACCACATAATCCTCCGGTGTTGTGTCCACTCAATTCTAATTTGTCTCCTTTCTTGTGACCAGCATTGCAATGCCCTTTTACATCCTTTATAGTGCCAACAATTCTATAACCAATTTTTAATTTTTCTACCACATTTATCTACCTCCTTAAGTTATGTTTAAGAAATTCTCAGTTATAATCGTTCAAATTTTTTTAATTTTTTATTTTTCAATTATTTTTATCTATTAGTAAAGATTTATCCAATTTCTTCAAAATATTGTTTTTTATTAATAGATATATATTTCTTCTGTTAATATGGTCTCGATTTTATTTAGTAAAAGAAAAATAGTTCTAATTTTTATCTCATTTTCAATATTAGTTTTATTTTCAAAAATATTCGAAAATATTTAACAGAAAAAAAAACATTATAATTGGATTTATCATAATGTATATTCGAGATATCTAATTATAAAGTTTACTTGAGATTGCTTTTTTATAATTCATTTTCATTTTTTCATTTTGAAATTGGTGAAGCCTTATCAAAATTAAGAGCATTATTCCACATCCGTTTTATAGGATAAACTCCTTTAATTAACGTATAGAAGAAAATGATAACAAACAAAACGGAAATCAAGCTAGGAGCGAAACCACCTACAACATTAAATAAGGTCGATGATAAATCTACGGAAATAAGAGAATAAATTACTGAGATTACTGCCCAGGCTAATGAGATAGTGGAAATAAAGGTGGTGGTTGTTTTACCAATATCGATATGTATGGGTCCAAGATCTAAGTGAAAATGTTTGGGTTGGACAGTTATTGCTAAAACTGTATGACTTATTATATTATCTTCAAAATTAATGAGCACATTCAAAAATCGTGTGTCACTATGTTTTTTATCTTTATTCTTGATTTCTTTTTTGTCTGATTTTATGGGGAGAACTGAAAAAATCATAAGAGGTGGATTTATGGCTTCTTTTTTAACAAGTAGTTTTGCAATAAGAGGATGAACTTCGAAACCTTCTCCTTCTACTCTAACATCTAATACTGGGGGTTCTTTTTTAGTTGTTTCTATTGTAAATTTCGTTTTAACTATTGTTTTACCATCCTCATCTTCTATTATTAATTCTTCATGGGAAAAATATATATAAAATAAATAACTACATTGTTCCATCATTACGGAGTAGTATTGGAGCCCCATATTGATATTATATCTGATTAATTGGGGAGTTGCTACACGTTGATCTTCTGAAAGTGTATACGCTAACATATCTTCAATTTCCTCTGCTTCAGTTTCTATTTGAATTTCATCTCGTTTATATAC
>JAHLWH010000149.1 GCA_019058015.1 Promethearchaeota archaeon
AACAGATACAGCCACATTAATTTTGGAAATCTCTTCAGTTATCATACAATGAGCAATCATTCCAAGCTCCGAACCATTATATCTTTTTGGAATTAATGGCCCAATAAATCCCTTTTTTCCAATTTCTTTAATCAAAGAAAGAGGAATTTTTTTATTCTGATCAATTTCATTCTTCATCGGTTCTAATTCTGTTAATAGAAATTTTCTTACATCTTCTCGTAATGCGTAATGTTTCTCTGTAAAAAATAACTCGTTCATCTTTTCATCCTTGCTTTGTTTTTTTTCTAATATTTTATGTTAAATATTTAATTTTTAATTAAAGTGATTTGAATATATTTATTTCGATGATATATATCTACATATCACTTCCTTTCATAAAAGCTTTTTATTCATTTCTCTTCATGATAGCTTTAACTGTCTGCCCCCACCTTTCAATTGAAGAATTGAAGGAATTATATCGAAAAATGGTTAAAAACAAGTTAGCAAGGAAGTACCTGGCAATTTTAAAACTATATGAGGGAAAGACAACGCAACAAGTTGCGGATGAATTATTTGTCACTCCCCAGATCGTCCGAAAGTGGATACATCGATGGAATAAACAAGGTTCGACTGGTTTGATTGACATTCCGCAATCAGGACGCCCTCCCTTTTTATCTAAAGAAGAGCAAGCTGAACTGATTCAGGATATATTAAAATCTCCCCGAGAACTGGGATTTGATTATAGCAATTGGATGCTTAAAATCATTGTGGGGCATGTAAGGCGAGAATTCGACGTGGAAATGACTCTTAGCGGCGTTTGGCGAATATTAACGCGCCACAAAATGACCAGACTCGTGCCGAGACCAATGCCTGCAAAAGCAGATCCTCAAAAAAACAAGAGTTTCTCGAGAAAAAGAAGCAAATAATCCAAAACCTCGGCCCTGATGATACGATTTTAATCGAGGATGAGAGCACTTTTTATCGGTCGGGTGATCCTCGAAAAATATGGGCGCTCAAGGGGACGAAACCCATATTACGCACATTTGGCTCTCATGAGAAGGTGAATGTCATCGGAGCGATTAATCCTTTCGAAGATGAGGGCATTTACGCGTACATCAAAACCTTGACAGGTAAGAATTTTGAAGTGTTCTTACATAAGATTGTCGATGTTTATTGTAGTTCAGGAAAGACCTACATGTTTCTGGACAATGCCAGGGCTCATCACGCGAAACTGCTGCAACTCTTTTTAGAAAGTGTTCGGGATAAATTCGAACTGGTCTTCTTACCTCCTTATTGCCCTGATTTGAGCGAAATAGAGAAGTTATGGCAGGAGGTGAAATCAGAAGTAGTATATAATGGCTTTTACGAAACATTCGACGATTTTGAGAACGCACTCACCCGAGCCTTAAGGCGTAAGAACCAATCCGGATACATAAGGTCTTTATTTAACGAAAGAAAATATTTAATAAGATCGCATCATACTTTTTATCATAACAGATGAAGGGAAAGAAGTGTCAAAAGGGAAGTTTATTGGTGTAGTAACCTTTGCAACGTTCTTGCTTGGATTAGGAATGTTCATACCCGCTAATGATTTTCTATGGGTTGAGGCTTGGATTGTACTCATTTTATTTTACGTGCTTTTGATAAATAATATTTTATATTTCAGCAAACACGACCCCGATTTAATCCAGAAACGCTCCAAGCCAGAATTTAAAGAAAAATGGGATAAAATCGTGACTTTTTTTACATCCATCGGATTCATTCCGATTTTCTTCGTTCCCGGCTTAGATAGACAATTTGGATGGTCAAACGTACCCATCATTGTTGAAATAATTGGTTTTATCATGTTTATTATTGGTTTCATTATTATTTTCTTAACAATGAAGGAGAATTCCTTTTTATCGAAGGCAGTGGAAATCCAAGAAGGACATACAGTTATTACCACGGGCCCTTATAAAATTGTTCGCCATCCGATGTATCTAGGCCTGATAATTTTTATGGCGGGGTGGTGTTTAGCCCTCGGATCGCTGTTTTCACTCATATTCGTGGCGTTCATAGTAATAGGTTTAATTATTCGCATTGTATTTGAAGATAAAATGCTTCATGAAGAACTTGAAGGGTATAAAGAGTATGCTCAAAAAACTAAGAAGAAGTTAATACCCTTTATATGGTAAAAAGGGTCTATTTTTATTTTTTTATGTATCCCAGCCGCCCTTGGCTCTCGCTTCCTCGATATCCTTATCCACGCGTTCTTTCAACGTTAAATAATCCGTCTTTGCCACGTGGTCTAAAGGAAATTTCTCCAAGAACACGACCAATGAGGGGCGCTTATATGCCGCCATCCCCTTGCAATGTTGCAATACCTTCTCTTCCTTCAAGGTCATCTCTTCATAAACTTTGATTTTCTCCTACTTGAGAGATGCAAGCCTTTCTCATCCATATACCCCAAATCTCCCGTGTATAAAATTCCATCAGTGGATAGAACCGCTTTCGTGGCTTCCTCATTTTCAAAATACCCCTTGAACACTTGAGGACCTCCCACGCAGATTTCGCCGATCTCCCCGTTTGTCAGTTCTTTATTTCACGAAGAAAAATATTTAGATGAAGAAATCATTGTAGAGGTATAGAAAAAAAGATATTCAAAACACTTTAATTAAAATATTCGTCTATTAAAACAATTCTGTAAATCATATACATAATCACAAGGAAAAATACAATTATTAAAAATTTAAAATGAAAGGAACCTATATTTTAGAAATCATCCTTCAAAATGATATTAAATTATCAATTGGAAGTTTAGGTTTAATTTTTTTAAAAAAGGGTTTATATTATTATATAGGATCAGCAATGGGGACTGAAGGATCTTCTACTTTACTAAATAGAGTTAAACGACATCTGAAAAAATCATATGAAAAGAAAAGATTTTGGCATATAGATTATTTTTTGGAAAATAAGAACGCTCTTTTAACCAAAATTATTCTTATTCCCTGTAAAATCAAATTAGAATGTGAGTTTGCAAGACATTTTTTACAATTGGCAGATAATTTTATACCAAACTTTGGAAGTAACGATTGTAATTGTAAAACTCATTTATTATATTTTTCGAGTTCCAATAAATTGTTCATTTAATCGATCGTAAGAAAGAAAAAATCAAATTAATATTCAATTTTTCATTTATATTTAAAAAAGAAGAATAAAGTTGATTCTTTATGCAAATGGTTACTCACTTTTTGGTCGGAATTATCATACAGAAATATCTTTTCGGAATAATTCCATTTCCCTTTGACATTATATTAATATTAATACTAGCATTTTTATCTCATATTCTCGTTGATTGTCTCGCAAGATTAACGTATCATACCCCCTCCCCACAAAAAGGAGATAAAATCTGGCTGGGATGGCACATTGTTATTTATGTGACAAGCTTTCTGGTTTTCATAATTTTTTGTAATTCGTATTGGCTGGTTATGATTGTATCGATTCTATTCGATATTTGGGACTGGTATACGCTCAGAATGATACAGCGTCACTTTAAAAAAAATCCAGACTGGGGAAAGAAGTATTTCTTACACCCAATAATCGATAAAGTGCGAAATAAATGCTTTTTATGGCTTCCGGACCTTACTTATGAACATAAAGGTATAATAGTTGAGATAGTTATCATAATTTCATTATTATTAATTATTATATTTTTCTGAGCTAAATTCTTTATCTTTCATTACAAATAATAAGATCTGTTTATTCTAAATATTTATAGTTAAATTTTAAAATAAAATTTGTTTCACAAAAAGGTAAAGAAAAAATGGAAAATATAACCCAAAAATTACAGAAACTGGAGAAACGTCAAGGAATTTTGACAGGATATATCAGTAAAGTAGGAAAAATGCTACTTTATATTCTTCCACTGGTGCTTGTGGTAATTACAATCTTAACATTCCTTATTTCAGAAGATATTATTTTATACGTGATATTCTATATAGTCTTAGTTATTTATGGAATAAATTCATTGATCTTATTCTATGGCGCAAGTTTAACAAAAAAATCATTTCAATCCAGGTTGAAATTTGAAAGAAAGCGCGGTAGACCCATCGATTCTCTTGATGGCTTTGATTTACTCTCTTCTAAAGTTCAAAGAGTAATAAATCTACTCAAAATTATTGCTCTTGTGTGTATTGTCTCATTGGTACTATTTATAATAATGTTGGCATTTAATACAGTCGAATTAGGTTATGCAGCGATTGGTTTTACTATGGTGGGGTTAGGTTTAGCACTAATAATCAGAAGTTTGAATTTAAAAGTTTCAGAGGTAAATGGCCTACAAGATTTTTATAAACCAACAACACATCAAATCTTTTTAGATAACTTCTTTGCAGAAATCTTCTCAAATCATTTGGACCCTATAACATTTCTTAAATGGGATGATTATGTACTAGGGCTCCAAAAGATTTTGAATCCCAATTTCGTCCAAAAAATTAAACAGCAAGAGCCGGATGAAATGCCAATTACGTTTGCGATTGAAAAAATACTCTTTCTATATTATTTGAAATATCAAAATGTATTATCTGATGAATTATTTGCCCAGGAAATGAGAGAAGTAATAAATATTGATGATGAAATTTTTAATATTGAAAGAGGGTTATTAATGGAAAATAATTGGTATTTTTCTAAAAAAGATATCTATAAAATATTTCATTTCATTAAGAAATATAATCCAGGATTTTTCAATATTATAGATCGGCTTCAGCTAGAACTCGCAGATAACATTGAACGTCTTGCTAAAGACCCAATATATATGGATTCATCATCCCAAGAAATTGTGTATGTAAATGATGAGCTAAATATTATGATTTATCTATATAATAATACACCCGAAGCAAGAAACTATTCAGTGAGAATAATCGCCCCAGGTTTTGATCCAAAAGAGCTTGTATTAGATATTGAGGTCGAAGGAAGAGGGACTTTTAGGATTCCTGAAAAACCGATTCCATTAACAGCAATGGGTGAAACGGATATTTGTGGGGTATTATCTGTGATGTTAGAAAACGGTGATACAACATGGCTTACTTTGGAACCGAGATCTGTTGGGGAACAGACCATTCAGATATTTTTAGAATCTGTAGATGGAACAATCATTGAAGGAAAAACAAGAAGTGTGAAAGTTGTTAAAAACTTTAAAGATAATCTTAAGAAAATAACCTCTATCGGATCTCTGCTTGGTGGATTGGCTGTCCCCCTTTCAAAAGTGCTTATGCCGACTTTAATGCCTTAAAAATAATTTTTTTTTCTTTTATTTTACCGATTTAACAAGATAACTATCTTCGAAAAATTATATAAACAATAAAGCCAATTAAACCAGTTAGAGCTACAACCATAACCCAAAGATGACCACTCATATCTCTTTCATTAGCATCTTTAAATACCCAAATTGCCAGTAGTATTGCTATTATGTAATAAGTGATAATAAAAGTACATGTAATTATTAATCCAATAAGAAACGGGCTAATACCAGTTGGTGTCTGTAATATCTTATTATATTAAATTGAATAATTCTATTTATTTTAATAAATGTTTTCTATATTGTTAAAAAAATTGATTTTTAATTAATAAAAGCTATGTTTTATAATCCCAAGATTCCTTTAAATATACTAAATCATTTCAATTTTCTCAAGACTTGATTTTCTTTTTTTGAAACCATGTTCATATAATTTTTCAATTATCGGTTTCATCGTTGGACAAACTTTCCAATTTCCCTTATATTCACATTGCTCACACTCTTTAGTAATATGGTTGGCTCTAACGTAAGCTATTACTCCAGTATAGAAATTTACAAGAAATAACGATAATATTTTTAATATGAGAAATATCGGAAGATATATTACGGCAACAATATAGAATCCCGTTCCAATTCCTATTGAAACTTTTGAAAGAATTTTTAGAATTTTATAACTTGTAAGATGGAAGATATTCAATAAAATTGCTTAAAAGAATAGATAGGAGATAAAATATAAAATTAAAAGATTTTGTAAACTCAAATCTATAAAAAGAATTGAAAAGATAATCGTAAGAATAATTGTAGGATAATATGTGAAGCAACCTATACAAAATCTATATTTTCCAATATGATACACATGATCAGAGAAATGCTCACAATTAGGATGGTGAGACAAAATCATAGGTTTTACGTCAGTAATTAACAACTTTAAGCGTTTAATTTTTTTTTTAATTCTATTCATTCTTATCTTTAGATTTAATTAATGTTAAAAAAATTAATTTATTTTGACAATAGTAAATAAAATTCATATATACGCGATTGCTCAAAATTATTTTAATCATTATGAAATCAATTTAAAAAAAAAATGAAAAAAAAAGCGATTTAATTTATTAAGGAGGGATTATTGAAGCAAGTCCGAGTAGAGGGAAAATTAGGAAGATAACAATTAAGAATGCTACAATGATTGCAAGCAAACCCGACAGAAGCCAAACTACAATTGCAGTTCCGAATCCAGTTTTATGGCGAGAATTTATTATAACCCAGGATAATATACAGCCTATGCATGGAATCCATCCTACTAAGGCCATAATTAATGCTGTAACAAATACTGAACCAAATTCATCATTTCTAGAATCAAAGAAACTTAAGGCAATTTTTAGAAATATAGTTCCGAGTACCAAAGCGAGAATTATTATGCCGAATATTAGAACTAGAATTCCTATTATACCTAGGCCGATAATCCAGTCTATTGGATTTATCATTTTATATCACCATTTTTTTATTAATTTATTCAAAGTTTTATTAAAGATTTATATAAAGGTTTTGATCTATTAATAACTTTTAATATAATTTTGAATATAAGATTGATATAGCTTATTCAGTTTAGTAGAATCTAGTATTTTATCAAAATTATGCAGATAAAATCGATTCTCGTGAATAAAAAAGAGATTATTTCAAAAAAAGAGAGAAATAGTAAGTTTTTTTTAATTTTTTTATTTTGAGCAGTTTTGACGCCTTATAATTTACTTCCACAATGGGGACAGAATGTAGCTTGCGCTGGAATGGAAGCGCCGCAAGTAGGACAGAATTTCTTGCCCTTTTCTATTAGTCTTTCAGTTTCAGGTAGTGCGGGTGCTCTCTCCTCATACGGAGTTGTTGCTTGAGCAGTGGCTGGAGCGGTATAACTAGGAGAAACTCTTTCTTCTCCCCCAATTGGCTTTCTTACTATTAAGTAAATCAGGCACCCTATACAAAGAGGGACTAATAAGACAATTAAAAGCCAAATTGCTGCCTCCATATCTCTTTTTAGTGCATCTTTATATACCCATACACATAAAATAATTGGAATAATACAACAAAATATAAGGAGGGGGATCAACAACATCATCAGCACAGCCATAACGGCACCAGTTGGATCATAACTCATGAACATTTTTTAACTCACTTCAATTTTGTATTTTTTTTTTAATTTTTTTTAATTTTGAATTTCAATTAAATTTATTGTAATAAGATTATTTAAAAATATAAAAAGATTTTGAATGCATGATTTATTATTAATTTTTTAGTTAAAATAAAATAAGAAATTAAAGGCATTTAATTATTTAGATTTATGATATAAAATGAAAGATATGTTAGGCATAAAAAATTTGAAAAACGATTTATCTGCAATGAAAAATGAGATGACTAAGATCAGTTCAGAAATTTCCAAGATGAGCGAAAACATAATAGATCTTAGCAATAAAACATCACAGAGTATGGACAAAGTATCCTCGGAGATTCATGAAATGAATTTAACAATAAGGGAAGCAATGAAAATAACTTCTGATACAATTAAAGAGATGAGTGAAAACTTTTCAAAAGCATTAAAAGATGCTTTGAGAGATATGTCTGAAATGAAAGTCAAGGTTGAGGTTAGAGATTCGATTTTGCAAACTCTTGGAATTGATAGACTTCTTCCGGAGTTTTTGAAAAAATCTAAAAAATAAAAATAAAGAAATTATAAATTTTTAAGTTTTTCTTCATGCAATTTTGTCAATTTTATTCGATTTTCTGCTAATTTTTTTCCTTTGATGGGATAGAAATATAATCCAATGACACCGATCAATAGAACAATGCATGGAAAAATACCTATTAGAAATTGAAGACCTGCTATTACATCAGCTCCTGGGTTCGGTATGTAAGTTGACCATTCAGTGCCAGAAAAAACCAAGCCAATTACTGAAAAATTAATGACCGCCGATATCCGTATAAGGAAATTGATGATTCCATAGTAAATACCAGCTCGTCGTGTTCCATGCTTGATTTCATCTTCATCAATGATCTCCGCAAGACATTGGTCATAGAAATAAATAGTTCCGCCCAATCCGATACCGGTGAATATCATCACAATGAGACCCACAACATAATCTGGTGTGAACATGTAAATCAACATACCAAATCCCCAAATTATCATTCCTAGCATTCCAACTATGCGAGCGCCTTTTTTTTTACGCAATTTTTCCCAAAAAGGTATAGTAAAAAAAGCTGTTATAAAAGCCGCAAGCAAAACTAATCCTATTAGTTCTGAATCTACAACTTTATGTACATATGTCTCAAATAGAGGAATTAATGTAGGTAATAGATTAACACAGATCCAATAAGTAAGTCCAGGGATGAGAAATACTAGAAATGACTTATTTTTAAATGTAAATTTCATTGTGTTTATAAAAGACGGTGCGGTTTCAGCATCTTTTACAAATATTTTAGGTTCTCGAAGACCCCATTTCACTGCGATGAAAAGAAACACAATAACTATAATTGCAATAATGATTCCTGTAAGTTGATATTGACCTAGTGTATAAGGATAACCAAATTGATTAGTAATATCTTCAATAATAAATGTAGGCATAATAAAAGCAAAAATTAATGAAATAAGTACAAACATTACACGGGTTCGACCTACTTCACTCCTTTCTTTCACAGAAACGAACATTTCCGAAAAAATTGCATTATAATTTAAATTAAATGCCGTGTAGACCGTGTCAAATATAATAAGTATAATCAATAAATAAATAAGATTGACTACATCGGAGTTAGCATAGATGGGGGGTGTAAAAAGTAAAAACATTATAATCGCTAGTGGAATAATAGCACCGACCATCCATGGAGTTCTGCGTCCCCACTTAGTTCGTGTCCGATCAGAAAGATAACCAATAAGCGGATCATTAATACTATTCCATATACTCCAAAAGATAAAAGTTAGACTAATCCATAGAATTGGTAATCTAATCACAGTAAAATAGAAAAGAAAGATCAAAAATGAAAAGCTCTGGTAGGCAACATTATCTCCTACTTCAGCAAGAGAGTAAGCCAATTTCATACGAGAATCTTTTCGAGATTTCATTTCGTTCTTAGAGTTCATTTCGTTCATTTTTTTAACCTTTTTTTTTAAAAATGTTTTGAATCGTTATGATTAAATTTTAAAAATTTATTATAATTTAACTCTTTGATTAATATCAATATAAATATTTGCTAAAAAAAGAGATTGCATATGATCCAGAAAAGAAAAAATAGAAAAAATAAATAATATTTAAGTAATTTTTTTCTCTTTTAAGAATAATGCTAGAATGGATATAATAATGAGCAATATGGATTGTATTATCAAAGCAGGAAAATAATCACCGTTGGGCATTTTCAAACCTTCGAAACCGAGGATAAAAATAACTCCTCCTATTTGTCCAAACATCATTAAAAATCCGTTTGAACTTGCTTCTGAAACGGGGCTTGCAATATCTATAGCGTATTCTAAAGCAACTGGTGCAACGGAGATTAAACCGAATCCAAAAAGAAAACCGAAGAGATATAATAAATTTTCATCATATGCAAATGAAATAATGAATAGAGAAATTGTTGCAATTACACACGATAAAATTATTAGAATTTCTCGTTTTTTGAATTTATCTGATAAAATAGACATTACTAAACATCCAATGATGCCACCTATTAAAATTATACTTCTAAATATACCTGCAAATATGGCATCATAACCTCTAGGTACAACAATTTGTTCTATATATTTAGTTATGGTATTAAAGACGCCAAGTCCAATGAGAAAAACGATAACTAATACTAGAAATTTTTTATTTGTAAATAGTTTTTTGAGACCTGTAAACATAAACACCTTTTCTTCTTTTTTATATTCCTAAAATCCAGTATCCAAAAGGTTTTGATGTAATTATTTCTGAGGGAGAAATTGAAAAAAGAGAGGACGAGCAATTGATATTCATAAAATTCAAAACTAAGGGAATTCATTCAATCAAGTTCATAAAAAAAGTCTAAATTATTAAATTCCTTTTACTTTTTCTATTTTCCCCTTCGCCGGGCTCTTCTTAGATATTCTCTAATATCTTCAACCAACATTTCTTCATTATAATCAGGCCAATAATCGTCACGAAATTTAAACTCAGCATATGAAGCATCCCACAATAAAAATCCTGAAATTCTTGCCCCATCTTCCATCCCTGTCCGGATAATGTAATCCAATTCGGGAAAATCTTTAGTATATAGATAATTTTTAATTAATTCAATATTTATATCCTTTGGGTTTATTTTATCATCTAAAATTTTTTTCACGGCATCGACAATTTCTTCTTGACCATCATACATTATACATATATTCAAAAATTTTTTGTCATGGTCTTTTGTTGTTTCAATAAGTTCATTAATTTTTTCCCTCACATCAGGTGGCAATAGTGATAATCTCCCGATTACATTAATTTTAACTTTTTCTTCTTTTATAACCGGATCGTTGCTGATAACATCAATTACATTAATAATCAAACCATAAATATACTGAAGTTCTTGGGGACTTCTTTTTTTAACATTTTCATTTGATAAAGCAAACACACTCAAGTATTTAATACCCAGATCTAAGAAGCTAAATAATATTTTCCTTAAGGTTTCATACCCTGCTAAGTGTCCTAAATTGAGATTAAGATTTCTTTTTTTTGCCCATCGGCGATTTCCATCGAGAATAAGTCCAACATGTCTAGGTAATTTGTCCTTTGCTTCTTTTTTCAATTCTTCCAAGTTATTGACCACCTAGATCTAATAAATAAAATGCATTAAAAAAATTTTAATATAGATTTATCCATTAGAAAAATAAACAATCAATTATTTTTTGATTCAATATTGTATTTTAACATTAGTAAGAATATGAACGATTTAAATTATTAAAGTTAAGAGAATTTTTAAATATATTATAACCTTTTACAATTTTTAATAAATGATAATTTATTATATTAAACAGACATTTAAGTAATCCCTACTTGCTTAAAAATGGAAAATCTTAGTTTTAAATAATAGAGAAGATTTCTATGAAAAGTGATAAACACTTATTCAGTAATATCGGAATAGACTCAATTGGATTCTATGCGCCAAGATTTTACTTGAGTTTAAATGATCTTGCAATTATACGAAATGTTGATCCAAATAAATATAAAAAGGGATTACTTACAAAAGAGATGAGATTTCCTGAAGTAGGTGAAGATATTGTATCTATGGGTATAAAAGCCGGTTATAATGCATTACTTAGGGGTCACATCAATCCAAAAAAAATAGATGCAATATTTGTTGGAACTGAGACAATAACTTATGCAGTTAAATCAGTTTCAAACATACTCGCCCAATTATTAGGCATTTCTATAAATTCTTTAACACAAGATGTGTATAATGCATGTGCTGCTGGCACACTAGCAATTCTTAATGCAATTGCTTTAATTGAAAAAGATATAATTAAAAAAGCATTAGTAATTGGAGTCGATGTGTCTTCCTATAGTTTAGGTAGTCCAGGAGAGCCCACACAAGGAGCTGGTGCAATTGCTTTAGTTTTATCAAAAAATCCACGAATTGCAACCTTTAGTAAGAAATTTGGAAAAATTTCAGGAAATATTAATGATTTTTATAGACCTGCAAATGAATCTGTACCTCAAGTATTTGGACGATATTCCATTGATTCTTATCTTAATTTTCAATTAGGAGCATTTGATGATTTAACTAGGAATATTGGAGATTTTTACGCAGATTATTATGTATTTCATGCTCCATATAGTAAACTAGCTTTAAAATGCATGCAGAATATAATCGTTAAGCGTTGGGTTAAGGATATAAGTAAAATTTTTAAAATTGAACCGCATCATGTAAGATCTTCAATTATTAAAAAAATAAATGACTTTATGCAAAATATAAGTTTCATTCCGGAATTTATAGGTGTAAAATTAAAAGATAAAGGATTGAAATTAACTCAACTAGACATCATGAAAAATTGGGTACTTACAAATATAAAAAATAGAGTAATTCCACAATTGAAAGTCCCTATGCATTTCGGTAATATGTATTCAGCTTCAGTTTGGGCTCAAATATTGTATATCCTAGAAACTTCTGCTCGTGTGGATAATACAATTTATTTTGGTTCTTATGGTTCTGGGGCAACTTGTATCTCAGGTTTATTAAAAGTTCAGCCAAGATTTAAGCGTGTTGTTAAAAGAAAACCACAAGTTGTTGATTTTCTTAAAATAAAAGAACGAAAAAGTGTTCAAGAATACGAACAGATAAAACAAGGTCTTTTAACACCACATATTAGCTTAGGACATATAGAGGAATACAAAAAAAATAAGGCAAAAGGTTTTACTCTGCATTTTTGTGATGAAGGATGTATAATTCCACAAATTGAGGGATTGAATTATTGTCCTAAAGGACATTCTGGTTTTTATGCGAAGTTTTTCCCATTATTTGCTGTATTAATTTCTGAGCCAATCGATACAAATGGAAATGACCTTAGCTTCCTAAAAAAAGATCTAGTAAGAATCCAAGGCTATCCAAAAATAGGAAATCTTTTAGAATGTGAGATACGCCGTGTTGAAAGTACGTTTGAAGATCAATCATTAAGTAGTGGATTGTTAAACTGGACACCCACTTATATTCCCTTAATAAATAGAGATCAATTTTTTTAGAGTTCCCTTTCAGTCTCTTTCCCAATAAACCCGTCTATTGATGTTTGAGATTTTTCCATTATGATTCAATTTAAAAATCTTCCCAAGTCTTTTGGGAATCAATTAAGGAAGGACCATAATGATATTTTAAATTATTTAATTAAAGAGGATTATAATATCCAATCTCTCCCTACAAACAGAAAAGCAATATCTAAAGAGGGAGAAGCATATACACTGGCATATCCTATTCAAGGAGTACTTAAATATCATGGGTTGGTAAGTAAAAAACACCGAATCTCTTATTTTCCCAGTGTTTCTTTTAATAATAATGTAGGTTTTACAGTCACTTATTTAAAATTTGATAAGCAATTAAAAGAAGATACAGTAATTTTAAATGGAGAAAAATTATCAAACGATAATTTAAAGAAAATTACAATTTCTTTAGATCTAATTAGAGAATATTCAAAAATTAAGTTAAAAGCTTTATTAATTTCAGGTAATTTTTTAAATTCTTCGCATAAATTGTTAACTGGTAAAGGATTAGGAACATCTGCTTCTGGTTCTGCAGCTCTTGCTTTAGCTGCAATTTCGATATTATATAACAATGAATCAGAATATATTGAAAATAATCGATTAATCAGCTTATTTTCTAGATATTTAGCTGGATCTGGAACACGTAGTGCCGCAGGTGGATTCGCACTATGGTTGAGTCATCCTACAATAGATCCATTTGACTCTTTTGCAATCCGCCTTGATAGAGAAGAACACAAAAAATTTGTTAATAACATTTCTCTTATAACTATTCCAATCAATTCCGATTTAAAAACCGAACAGGTTCATAAGATTGCCCCAAAATCGCCCTTTTTTCCTTCTTGGTTAAAAGAACGGAAAAAAAAGGTTTTTGATTTCTTTATAGCATTAGATAATTGTGATTTGAATAAAATTGGAGAAATAGCGGAATATGATACAATGTGTCTGCATTCAATAACAATGACCTCACAACAAAAGCAAAATATTATTGCTTGGAAGCCAGATACTCTATCAATTATTCTTCGAGTTCGAGAACTGCGTGCATCTGGTTATAATGTATATTTTTCAATTGATACGGGTCCTTCAGTGGTATTATTAACATATAAAAATGAAAAAAATAGTATAATTAATAATTTAAAAGAATTAAATCCGAATTTGGACATTATTGAAGGAAAAATTGGAGGAGCAAGCAAGTTAATTCGTGCTAATTCTCCCAATGCTCAACTGCTAAAAGAAGACATAAATAAATTTAATATTTCTTAAATAATATATGTAAAATAATGAATGATATCAACTCTAGTATTCCTGGATTTTATAAATTATCAATTGATGAACGCCAACAAGTAATAACTAAACTTGTTAATCTTAATACAGAAGAACTCAAGTTGTTAAAAAATTATGGATATATTTCTCCTTTTCAACTAGATACATTAATAGAAAATGTTATAGGAAGTTACCATTTACCAATGGGTATTGCATGCAATTTTAAAATTAATAATAAAGATTATTTAATACCAATGGTAATTGAAGAGCCTTCTGTCGTAGCTGCGGCTTCAAATGCTGCAAAAATTGCTAGAAAAAATGGTGGATTCTATTCTGAAAAAATTAAATCAATAATGTTTTCTCAGATACAAGTTACGAATATAAAAAATATGAATATTGCTAAAGAAAATATTGAGAAAAATAAGGATAAAATTTTAAAAATTGCGAATGAACAAGATCCAATTTTAACAAGTTTAAAAGGGGGGGCATTTGATCTTGAAATTCATGAAATCTCAACAAAAAAAGGCCCTATGCTGATTGTCCATTTATTAGTAGATGTTTTAGATGCAATGGGAGCCAATGTAGTAAATACCATGGCAGAAGCTGTAGCACCTTATATTGAAGAAATTTGTGAGGGACAAGTTTTTCTTAGAATTGTATCTAATTTAGCCATACATCGTCTTGCAAGGTGTAGAGCTGTTTTTGATAAAGAGCTATTAGGTGGAGATAAGGTGGTTGAGGGTATAATAAATGCCTATGAATTTGCACTCGCTGATCCTTTCAGAGCAACAACGCATAATAAAGGTATAATGAACGGAATTGTAGCTTTAACAATGGCTACAGGAAATGACACACGCGCTATAGAAGCTGGGGCTCATGCATTTGCAGCATTAAGTGGAAATTATTCTCCATTGACAAAATTTCAAGTTGATTCAGATGGAAACTTAGCTGGAGAAATAGAGATACCTCTTGCTCTTGGCATTATAGGGGGTATGACTAAAATACATCCGATGGCGCGATTAGCGTTAAAGATTTTGGATATTAAAAGTGCTAATGAGCTTTCTCAAGTAGCCGCTGCTGTCGGTTTGGCTCAAAATGTAGCTGCACTAAGGGCTTTAGCTTCAGAGGGAATCCAAAAAGGACATATGTCCCTACATTCGAGAAATATTGCAAAATTGGCGGGTGTACCTGAAGAATTAATAGAAAAGGTTGCAAAAAAATTAGTAGAAGATAAAAAAATTAGAGTTGATCATGCTAAAGAAATTTTTAAAAAAATAATTGATGGTGAAAACCTTTAGTTTTTTAAAATTTGTTCATGTAAGTTTTCTTTAAAAAAAAACAATAATGTAGATGAATTGTATTATTAAAAATAAGTCTTTGAGATGATTGAAACTTATGGGATTTAGAGAATATATAAATCAAATTTATGAGAAAGGTCTTCTTCGAAAGGTAGATATTGAAGTATCAAAAAAATTAGAGATTTCTGGAATTTTAAAAGAAATTGAACCAACCCCAGTAATGTTTAATAATGTTAAAGAATCGGAATTTCGCGTGGTTGGTAATATATTTTGTACCAAGAATGTAATTGCTTCATATTTCGGCGTGACTCCGGTAGATCTCATACCAATGCTTTCAAAAGCAATTTCTGAACGTTCGGAACCAGAGATTGTTTCAAACGCTCCTTGTCAAGAAGAAATTGAATCGAACGTTGATTTAGATAAACTTCCGATTTTATTCCATTGTGAAAAAGATGGTGGGAATTATATCAGTTCTGCTGTTGTTATTACTAGAGATCCAGATTATGGACAAAATATGGATTTTCATCGAGCAATGCAATTTTCTAAAGAAAAATTTGCCACTCGAATAGTTAGAGGTCGTCATTTTCATAAATTTTTGGAAAAAAACAGTGAATTAGATGTAGCATTTTGTATTGGAAATACTCCTAACATTCTAATTGCTGGAGCAACTTCTGTAGATATTGGAGTTGATGAATTACAAATAGCAAATGCATTAGAACCCATTAGAGTTGTTAAAGCAAATTCAGTAGATCTTTTAATTCCTGTAGAAACAGAATTTGTTTTAGAAGGTCGCGTTTATATGGAAGAAAGACACTCTGAAGGGCCATTTATTGATTTAACAGAAACCTATGACGTGATTAGAGAAGAACCTGTTTTTGAAGTCAAAAAAATCACTCATAGAAAGAAAGCAATTTGGCAAACTTTATTACCGGGAGCACTTGAGCATAAAATATTAATGGGAATGCCCCGAGAACCAACTATTTTCAAAAAAATAAATGAAGCAGCAGTTAAATGCTTGGATGTAAATATTAATCCTGGTGGATGTTCCTGGTTACATGCAATTATCCAAATTGATAAAAAAACAGAAGATGATGGCAAAATAGCAATAGAAGAAGCTTTTGCTGGTCATAAAAGCTGTAAACACGTTTTCATTGTTGATATGGATATTAATATTTATAACCCGTTATCTGTAGAATGGGCAATGGCAACTCGCTTTCAAGGGGATACGAGAATGATCATAAAAGATAAAGAACCAGGAAGTAGTTTAGATCCTAGTGCCGAACCGGGTACAAAAATGACTACAAAAATTGGTTTCGATTTGACAAAACCACTTGTAGCTAAAGGAAAGAGTTATAATAAAGCAGATTTCCCTAAAGTAGACATAAATAAATATTTTTAAGATATAGGAGTCGATGAGATTGAAATTAACATCAGAAGAAAAAGATATGTTGGATGGCAAGCAAGGAAGATCAACTCAAAAATCCATGGAGATATTAACCACATTAGGTGAGATATTTGATGCAGAATGTATGATTGAGGTTTATAGCGTGCAAATAGCAGGAGTTTCTTATGCAAATTTAGGAGAAGCAGGTCTAGAATTTTTGAGTGAGATGGCAGAAGATGGAAAGGTTAGGGTTTTAACAACTTTAAATCCAGCTGGAATGGACCGAGAAAATTGGCAAGCTTTAGGAATTGAAAAAGAATTTGCAGTTAATCAAAACCGTGCTATAGATACCTTTGCAAAAATGGGAATAATTACAACATGTTCTTGTACACCATATTTAATAGGAAACGCCCCACATTTTGGTCAGCATATTGCTTGGGCCGAGAGTAGTGCTGTTTGCTATTCAAATTCTGTTATTGGTGCTCGAACAAATCGTGAAGGTGGTCCGAGTGCACTAGCTGCTGCTTTAACTGGAAAAACACCAAAATATGGCTATCATCTAGATAAAAATCGTCATGGACAGGTTTTAATTGAAGTTAAGGTTCCAGTGAAAGGTACAGATGAATTTGGCGTGTTAGGAAAAATAATTGGGGATAAATTGGTTGAATTAGGAAAGAAAATACCTTATATTACTGGAATTTCTTCAGCAACAGTTGAGGAACTTAAATCATTCTGCGCTTCAGTGGCTACTTATGGAGGTACAGCATTATTTCATATGGAAGGCATAACCCCAGAATATAATATGTATCCTAAGCCAAGAGATAATATTTTTGAAATTAATCAGGATAACCTTAATAAAACTCGTTCTGAACTTATTGATGATGATATTGAAATTGATTTCGTTAGTATCGGGTGTCCTCACGCTTCAATTCACGAAATAGCAACAATTGCAAGTTTATTGAAGGGAGAGAAAGTTAAAAAAGAATTTTGGATTACTACTGCTCGACCTACAAAAAGAATCGCTGATGAAGCTGGCTATTCTAAAATAATTGAAGATGCTGGAGCAAAATTCGCAGCAGATACTTGCTGTGTTGTAGCTCCAATTAAAGGGCGTTTCAAGGGAATCATGGTAGATTCAGCAAAAGCGTGTTATTATGGCCGCGCTAAGAATAAATTTAAAGTAAAAATTGGAACGATTGAAGAATGTGTTAAGGAGGCGACAATATGAAGTTAGAGGGGAGAAAGATTTATAAGGGAATAGCAGAAGCAGAAGCGATTGTAACAAAAGATGGAATTTCATTTTATGGAGGCGTTGACCCTGATACAGGTAAGGTGGTTGAAGTTGGACATGAATTAGAGGGTCAATCAATAACTGGAAAAGTGTTAGTTTTTCCTACCGGAAAAGGTTCAACAGTAGGTTCCTATACGATGTATCGGATGAAGAAAAAGAATACAGCTCCAGCTGCAATAGTAAATGAACAAATCGACACGATAATAGCAGTGGGTTGTATAATTAGTGAAATTCCTTGTGTGGACAAAATTGATATTAATAATATTAAAACTGGACAAAAAATCATTGTTAATGGTTCAGAAGGAACTGTAGAGATAAAATAAAATGGGGTAAAACTAATGGGATTTGGTAAAGGTTATGGAAAAACAATTTTATTTGGCGAACATTTTGTTTTATATGGGTTTTTAGCAATCGCATCAGCATTAGGTTCTTCTACGACTGCTAATGTTAAAATTATCGAAGGTAAAGGATGGGTTGTTGATGATCAGAGACTTGAAACGCCAGGTTATAAAATAAAGAAATTTGATGAAGCACAACAATCCATTAAAAATGTATTAGAGTATCTAAAAATAGATACAGATAGTCAAAAACTTGAAATAACTTTTGCTGGAGATCTAATTGCTGCGAGTGGAGTTGGTGCTTCAGCGGCTCAATGTACATCATTAGCTCGGGCTTTAAACGACAGCTTTAATCTAAATTTAGATGATGAAAAGATAAATGAAGCTGCGTATGAAGGAGAGAAAGCTTATCACGGAACCCCATCTGGTATTGACAATACCGCCTCAACTTATGGAGGATTGATTTGGTTTGTGAAAAATTTGAATGGTGGGAAAAATACTATGGACCTCTTGCAATCACCAATAAAAATACCATTATTAATCGCTAATTCAGGAATAACTGCTTCTACGATAGAAGTAGTTGCTGATGTTCGGCGTTTGAAAGATAAAAATCCTAATAAATTTGAGAAAATTTTTAAGGAATATAAAGAAATAGCAGATAAAGCAAAAATGGCCTTACTTGAAGGAAATATTATTTCTATAGGTAATTTAATGAATCAAAACCACAAATTACTCCAAGAAATTACGGTTTCAGGAGAAGTTAATGATAAATTAGTTCAAATAGCGTTAAAAAATGGAGCGATTGGTGCTAAAATGACAGGAACCGGGCGTGGTGGTTTAGTAATTGCTTTAGCTGAAAATAAAGAAATACAAGAAAAAATAGCCAAGGCAATCGAAAAAGAGGGTTATGATGCCTGGAAAACCATAATTGGATGAGATTGATTTAAATTGAATAACAATAATGAAATTTATCTATTGAAGTTAGGTGGAAGTTTATTAACTGATAAAAATAAGCCCTTTTCTATTAGAAAAAATGTTGTTAAAAGCGCAGTTCAACAAATTATAGATGCTAATGAAAAATTAATATTAATTCATGGAGGGGGTTCGTTTGGCCATCCTCTTGCAAAAAAATATAGTCTTTCAAATGGTATAAATGCATCTATTCCAAATCAAATTCTTGGACTTACTGAAACACACCAATCAATGAACAAATTCAATTCCTATCTAATTAATCAATTTTTAGAAAAAAAATATCCTGCATTATCAATTCAAGCTTCCAGTATTTTCATCAAAGATTCTCAAAATATCTCAACTCAATCGATTAATGTTATTGAAACTGCCTTAGATCTTGATATTTTACCTATTTTGTATGGAGATATAATCCTTGATTCAAAGGGGTCATTCTCAATTATTTCTGGAGACCAAATCATCGTGGAATTATGTAAGAAAATTAAAAATTATAATATCTCTAAGGTTATTTTCGCTATTGAAAAAGATGGATTATTTATCAAAGAAAGAGAGAATGACAAATTGAATATAAAACTAGCGACAGAATTAAAATTCGAAGATTTAGATAAAATTGAAATTGCTGATTTAGAAAGTAAAATCGATGTAACAGGCGGAATTAAAGGTAAAATTAATAAAATCAAACAAATTTGCCAACAAAATATTCCCGTTCAAATAATAAATGGTTTAAAAGATGAATTTATACTTAAAGCATTAAAAAATCAAAATATAATTTCAACCAAAATAAAATGAGCACAGAATTATGAATGAAAATGATATAAATAAGAGAAAACTGGATCATCTAAAAATCCCAATTGAATTTGATGTTCAACATTCTGAAAATTATTTCAAATATATTAAATTGATTCATCATTCTCTCCCAGAGGTAAATTTTGAAGATATTGATTTAACTACAAAATTTTTTAATAAACAAATATCGGCACCCATATGTATTGCAGCTATAACTGGTGGGCATGAAATTTCTAAAGAAATCAATAGGATTCTTGCTACAGCCGCAGAATCAGAGAAGATTATTATGGGGGTCGGGAGTCAACGCGCTGGATTAGAAGATCTATCAAAGGAGAACTCATTTAAAGTGGTTCGAGAAGTTGCGCCTAATATTCCACTGATTGGAAATATTGGTATTGGTCAAATAAGTGAGAAAAATTTCAATATTGAAAATTTTAATAAATGCATTGATATGATTAAAGCTGACGTAATGGCAATACATTTCAATGCATTGCATGAATTAGTTCAGGATAAGGGTAATATTTCATATAGTTTATTCCGTTCAAATTTTCAAAAAATAAGAGAAAAAATTAAGATTCCAATAATAGCAAAAGAAGTTGGAACAGGAATCAGTCAGGAAATGGGTTTAATTCTTGAAAACCTTGGATTTGATGGTTTTGATGTAGGTGGATTTGGTGGAACAAGTTTTGCTGCAATTGAATCTAAGCGAAAAAATTTTATTAATGAAAAATATTCACGTGACCCAGCAGAGCTTTTCAAGGATTGGGGAATACCTACTCCAGTAAGTGTAATTAATATAAGGAAAGTTTCAAACAAAATTATTATTGCGACTGGTGGGTTGAGAACCGGAGCTGATGTTGCTAAATCCATTGCAATAGGTGCAGATATTGGAGGATTTGCTTATAATTTACTCTTAACTGCATGGAAAGATTACCAAAATAAAACAAATATTAATACTATAAATGAAATAAAAACAATAAAACGAGAATTACGTTCTTGTTTATGGTTGATGAATTTAAAGAATATAAATGAATTAAAAAATAATATAAATAAAAGAATTATTCTTGGTAAATTACATGAATGGTTAAATCAATGATTCTGTTTAGAACTTCCGCTCAATAACATATTTTAATAAATTTTCAAAAAACTCTGCTTCAGACTGATTAATAACAGGAATTAACTCGTTAAGCTGAATCCTAGCAATTTTAGCATAATCATTCACTAGGTTCTTACAAGAAAAAACAACCTCAGCTTCAAGGAATAGATCCTTTACTTCTTGAACTTCCTCGTCTTTTATATTAGGATTTCCAATTAAATCAATGATCCTTTTTCTTTTATTTGAATCTAATTTTTCAAAAGCATCTATTAACAAGCAAGTCTTCTTACCTTCCCTTATATCTCCATTTGTGGGTTTTCCAGTAATTTTTTCATCTCCAAAAGTTCCTAATATATCATCGATCATTTGAAAGATAATTCCAAGATTAATAGCATATTTCGAAATATTTTGAAGATATTTATCCTCAACTCTAGCATAATTTGCACCAATCAACATAGATTTTTCAATTAATGCACCGGTTTTTAATGAGATCATTTCGATATAATCTTGCATTTTTAGGAATTCTTGATTAACCATATCCAATTCGATTAACACACCATCACATATTTCTTGAAAGACCCTTTCATAATACTTAATTGCTCTAATATTTTGGTCGAGATCAAAACCATTATTAAAAAATGCTTCCAATCCAAAAAAGAAAGCAGAATCCCCGCCTAAAATACCTATTGAATTACCAAAATCTTCTTTATTCATCTTTTTTAAATTAAATCTGGAATGATACTGCTTGAATCTATAATGAAATGCAGGATTATTGCGCCTAAAATCATCCTTATCTATTATATCATCGTGAATTAATGAAGCATTATGGAGAAATTCAACTCCCACACTGGGAAAGACTATTTTATCATCTCTTTCAGAGCTAAAAGCATTATATGTGGCTATACAAACCAATGGTCTTAATCTTTTACCCCCAACCAAAAAATAATCCATTAATTCATTATAATATTCCCTTAAAAAAGGATTTTGGACTTCATTTAATTTGTTTTCGTATATTTTTTTAATTGAATTGTTTATTTTGGGTTTATATAAATTCAGATATTCAGGAACTTTCATAATTACAGCATTTTAAAGTTAATTGAATTCATAAGAAAAAGTTAATTTAAAATATATAATTGAAACTTTCCAAATCTTTTTATAGTTTTTCAGAACTTTAAGCGTTTAAATTTTTAAAAATAGTATTTGTATGATTTTAATTCCTAATTTAAAAGAGGAATAATTTAATTTTATTTTAAGGAGAATTTCTCTACGTAATTTTTAGATTTTTATTAATTCATATTCGATATTACCGATTCTATCTTTAACTGCAGCGTCTAATTGCCAAGAAACATTTACCATATTATTTAATGCATTAAATTTTTCGATTCCAGGGGCAGTAGGTTTTGTCCATTGCCCATTTTCATTTAAGATTGGAATTCCAGGGGCATTAGTTTCTGCGTCAACACAAGCTTTATCTATTGCAAGAGGGTCAGCTGATCCGAAAATACCAAGATCAGGCACAATAGGAACACTCGGATTAACTACGCAATCACACATGAGAGTAATTTCTAAAGCAAAATTAATACAACGAATATTTTCTTTACCAAAGGATGTTAAGACAGCCTTAGCATTATCAATTACACGGCCACAGAATATATCGAAATTAGCAAATGCTGCACTTTTTATTGCTTTTCTCACTGGACATTTTTCTTTACAACCAAAACAACCAATACAAGTAGAAGGATCGATAACTGCAATTTTATTTATTATCTTTATTGCCCCTACCGGACAGGCTTGAACACATTCTTGATTGCATTTTGATATATCGCATTTCTTGGGATTAACTTTTAGATCGCCATCAAAATGAGCTCGAAACTTATTTCGCTTAGTGATACAACCAATTCCAAGGTTTTTCAAGGCACCTCCAAAACCTGCCTGGGGATGTCCCTTAAAATGCGAGACAATAACAAGTTTATCAAAATCAAAAAGCCCTGCAGCAACAGATACATCTTTCAAGTGAATACCATCTATTTCAATAATTTTTCCATCAATTCCATTTTCCCCATCAATAAATTTTAGCGGAGCGCCAATTAAAGACTCATTATATCCATGAAGATACGCAGTTTTATTATGTTCAGTTGCAGTTTTTCTGCATCCAAGACAAATTGAGTAATTTTCAGAAATATTTAAGTGCTTGACGTTCATTCCATTACCTTGGGTCTCTATAAGTGTAGGAATACCTCCTTTTGATTTAATAAAATCAACAACCTCATGTACATAATCATGACGCAAATAGCGTGTATTATAGGCTTCTCCAACATGAACTTTTACTCCAACTTTATCTCCAGAATCGATGTTATCCAATATTTTGTCTAAAATTAGGCGTGTTTTTACTAGATTATTTGTTACCATATTTTCAGCGGTGTTTTTTATTGCAGCGACTTCATATGGGGGAGCCCAATATACTATTGATTCTTTCGACATAATAATTTCACAATAATTTACAGATATGAAATTTTTAATTTTTAATTTAATGGATATATTAAATAATTTTACTTATTTGTTCTTGATTTTTTTTTCCTTGAAGTTAGAAAATATATCAACTTCGATAACTTAAAAGAAATTTTTTAGTAAAAAGAAGAATAAATTTTAATTTTTCTTAGAAAAATAAAAATTATATTTATAAATAATAATGACACCATATTAGATAGAAAACCAATGGTGGATAATTTATGATAAATAAAAAAAATGAAAGGAATCCATTTAAATTAAATTTATTTAAGGCAGATGCTAATTCTAGAAAAAAGATTTCAAAAGCCATATTAAAATCCTTAAGAAAAGAATTAATTGAAAAATTAAATAAGAAACTAGACATACTTAAGGGAAAATTTTTTAATATTGATTTCGATTCTAAAACTAAAACCTATGCTATGTATGATCCCACCATCACTGAGAAATATTGTGATATTGTCAGTGAAGATGAAATTGGCTTTTTTTTAGAAGCACTATTATATGAATATATTGAGTTATATAAAGCAAGAAAAATAAGATTCTAAGAAATAAAGCAAGGTACTCTCTATTTTACTTCATTTAAGTGTTCATTTTATTAGAAAATAGATTTTATTTGAATTTATATATCCAAAGAATTACTAGTTAACAGTTTTGATTGGGAAAGCATTATTTTTGATGTTCTAAACACTATATATTCATTAAAAAAGTGAAAAAATTATGATGTGAGTCAAAAATTATATTAAAATGAAAAATTTCTTTTAATTAAAGAATACACTTAATAAAAATGCATAACTTATGAAAAATTTTAAAAAAATGATTTTAACGGCTACAACAGCCAATTCCTGGATTTATCCAGATGTAAAGAATTGGGCTCAAACAACCGATGATTTAATAGAATCAATTGTAAAATGTTATGAAGTAGGGGCTTCTATAGCTCATGTTCATCTCCCGAGAGGGGAAGAGGTTGATACTGTTAAAAAAATTAGGGAAAGATGTGATATTATAATTCAAGCTGGAATGTCGAGTTATCCAATAGAAGAAAGAGAGGCTGATTTTCAAGCAAAACCCGATATGCTTTCGATAATATTAAATCATCATGATGAGTATTTCACGCAAATAAGAGTTAATCAACTCCATACTATTGAGGAATTAGAAAAATATTGCGTGAAATGTAAGGAGTTCAACATAAAACCAGAGTGGGAAGTATGGCATACTGGGTCTTATTGGAATTTGAATTATCTAATTAATAAAAACTTATTAGAAACACCTCATGTATTAACCTTGTTTTTTAATTGGCCTGGAGGGACATGGTCTCCTTCGACTGCTGATGAGTATTTGCATAGGATAAAATATATGCCTCAAAATTGTTTACACACAATAAGTGTTATGGGAGAGAACCAGATAAAAATTGCAACTCTAGCCATAGCACATGGTGGAAATGTACGAGTAGGAACTGAAGATTATCCTTTTATTAAGAAGGGGATTCCTGCAAAAGATAACGCCGAACTTGTAGCTCGAATGGTAAGAATATGTAAAGAAATGGGACGAGAAATTGCAGATCCATCGGAAGCACGGAAAATTTTAGGGGTCTAATCTAATTGTCGGTTCATCAAATTTTATTAGCATAAGAAAAAAGAATTTATATATTTTTATCTTAAGTGAAATTATCATTAATAAGAATTTATTAAATTAAATTTAAATAAAGAGTTAAAAGTATGAAAATTCAAATAGTTTTTATTGGAAAACCTCAATGGGAGGCTGGCTGGCCTTATTTAGGATATGATAACGAACCTTTGAAAACATCCATTCTCAACCATCTAAAGAAGAAATATCCAGAAGTTGAATTTAGCCAGAGTGAAACGGTTACAACTGACGATGAACAATTAGTTGAGAAAATCAAAGAAGATATTTTTAACGCAGATGGGATATTAATCTATACAATTGGGCACTATGGTGAGCCAGCAATAGTAAAAGCAGGCATAGAATTTATCAAAATTGGGAAACCTACAATTTTAGCAAATTATATTTATGGGGGAGATCATACATTTACAAAAATTTACACTAAAATAAAAGATAAGAATTTGCCTGTAATTCCCATATCTTCACAAAATATCGAAGATTTTGGTAAACCTATTGAAAACATGATTAATATCCTAACTATTAAGGGCAAGAAAGTCTTAGTTTATGCCACCGATTCAAAAAAGATAAATTGGGAAGGAGTCTTGGGATTAGTAAATCCAGAAAGGAGTAGAATTTTGAAAGATCATCCAGAATTCATTGAACAAATTGGAAAAATGAGAGAGGAAGAATATGAATTTTATCTCGATTTAGTTGGAAAGGACCAAGCTCATCAATGGAGGAAAGATGAGGATAAATACAGAGAAAATCTTAGAGAAATTTTTGGTGTTGAGATGATAAGAGAAAACCCAGAAGACATTAAAAAGTATTATGATGAAATAATTGAAGATCAAGCTGCTAAAATTGCAGAGAAATGGATTAAAAATGCAAAAGAGATTGAACCTACTGAAAAAACCATTTTAAATTCTGCAAAGTTATTTTTGGCATTTAAACAGATTTTAAAAGATAAAAAATACGATTTTGTTGCTCCTGACTGTGGAACTTTACTTATAAGTGGTATTTTTCCAGCTTATCCTTGCATGGCTTTCTTTGAATTAAGTAATGAAGGTCTTTATGGAATTTGCGAATCGGACATGGATTCTGCTATAAGTTATATTTTTGGTTTATATTTAACTGGACGACCAGGATATGTTTCAAATCATACTCTTGATTTAGTTAATAATCAAGTTACTTACATGCATTGTCTTGCTCCAAATAAATTATATGGTGTTGATGGCCCTTCTGCCGAATATGATATTGTATATCACGGAGAAACCGGAATTTTAGGAGCATCTCCACGCGTTAAATTTCCAATAGGTGAAATTGCAACTACAATAAAAATTAGTGTTTTTGAAAAAAAAATTGCAATTCGACAAGGAAAAATTATAGATAATGTCGTAGATAAAAAAGGATGCGTCTCGAAGATGCTTGTAGAAAGTGATGTGAAAGCAATTTTAGAAAATTATGACTGGGAGACTTTTGGGTGGCATAGATGTACTTTTATCGGCAACTGGAAGGAAGAATTCATGATAGCTGCTAAATTATTAGGCTTAGAGATAGTTGAAGAAGATAAATAATCATTAAAATTACCTTTTTATTCATTCTTTTTTAGAAGAAAAAGCTATATAAATAAATTCATGCGTATTTTTGGTTTATCATCGTTATTTTCTCTTAATTATTCGAATTTTACTATTAAGAATTGTTTTATATCTTTCCTCGGAACAGGGCATCCAAATGTATCATATCCTTCATTTCTGATTCTTTTAATGATATATTTATACATATTTTTTAGAAACCAATCTCTCAGTCTTTGCATATCATATAAATAAAGCTTAACTAACTTCTTTTTCTTCCAATCAAAATATCCATATGAGAGAACTTCGCTTTCACATTTCAGAGTTGAGGTCCGACCTAGAGCGTCTCAATACGAGCAATTTTTTGGTATGGTTGGATACGCAGTAATTACAGCTTTTTCAATGGTAATTTTAACAGGAGTGTTTGATAAAATAAAAACAAACCCAGAAAATATTCCGCCAGAATTTTTATATAGTGTGATAATATTTGGGATAATTCCAGTTGTTTTATATTATTTAGCTAGCATTTTAATGGCTACAGAACCACATTTTAAGATAGAATCAAATATAATTCAGAATTTAAAGACAATTCTAAAAAATAAGAATTTTTTATTAGTAGCCATTATGCAGGGTATCTCTAGTATAGCTACTATAACAATAACTGGTATAATGTTAATATATATCGTGGAAGTTTTACAATTCAATGATATGGATTATATTATTGCAGCAGGTATTATGATTTTTGGGATGTTAGGTTTCTTATATATATGGAGAAGAATGATACAAAAATTAGGAAAAAAACAAAGTCTTTTATATATTTTTCTTTTAGGATTTCTTATTCTCCCATTAACTTTAATAGGATTAATTCCGATGGATTCATCCCTTATATTTGGAATACTTTTTATCCTTGGATTAGCAGGGTGTTTGAGCGGCTGGGCTTTATTCCCTGCAATTATGTATGCAGATATTGCTGAAGATGATGAGGTAAAAACAGGGGAATTAAAAGCAGGCATATATACTGGTTTTCCTAGTATAACTTTAAATCTTTTTCAAGCATTGGGTTTGTTTATTATGGGGATTATATTAGAATTACCTGATATTGTCGTAGGACCTTTAACCTTTTCATTAGGTTTAATTTTATGGGGACCATTATGTTCGTTAATATTTGTTATTACATATTGGTACATTAGAAAATTTATACAACTTGATTTTGTGTGGGAAAAAAACCAATAAAAATAAAGTTAAAATTTTTTTAGTTGCTATTTAAATAAAACTTTATAAATCTTGAGGAAGAATTTTATTTACAATTTACTTAAAAAATTTATTAATAAATATGTGAAATAATTATGAGTAAAGAAGAGTCTATTCAAAGAAGTAAAGGTACATCGAGTAGATACATGACGTTTGGTGCACCAAAATTAGGAACATCTGTTCTCATGGGATTTGCTGATTTTGCTTTATTTACTCTTTATGCTTTAGCATACCAAGTAGATCCATCTCTCGTTGCTATTGGTCTGGGTTTAGGAAAACTTACTATCGCTGCATCGCAATTCTTTTTTGGCTGGATCAGTGATGCAAAATATACAAAGTGGGGGAGAAGAAAACCATATTTAATGATTCTGAGTCCAATACTTGGAATATCTTTCCTATTTTTATTATTACCCACTTTAATAATAGATTTTACTAATAAGGTTGGATTATTTCTCTGGTTGTTGATATGGTATCAAATATTCAATATTTGTTACGGTGTTACTACACCATATGGATCTTGGATGGCTGAACAATTTAGAGTTGAGGATCGACCCAAAGCGTCTCAATACCAGCAATTTTTTGGCATGATCGGAACTGCAATAATGACTGTTTTTTCAATGGTTGTTTTAGCTGATTTTGAAGAAACAATAGAAGCGGCCCCTGATATTATTCCACTAGGATTTTTATTGGGTGTAATAATATTTACGATTATTCCAATAGTATTATTTTATTTAATTGTCTTTATAATGCCTACAGAACCGCATTTTAAGATCGAATCAAATATGATTCAGAATTTAAAGACAATTATTAAGAATAAGAATTACATATTAGTAACCATTATGCAGGGTATCGCGAGTATAGCATGGATAATGATTGGTTCGTTGACTTTAGCATTCATAACAGAGGTTTTAAATTTTGATACTATGACCAATCTTATTGCTTCGGTCATTTTCATTATGGGAATTTTAATTTTCTTATATATATGGAGAAAATTGATACAAAAAATTGGAAAGAAACAAATTCTTTTATATATTTTCCTGGGTACAATAGTTTTCCTTCCATTTACATTATTGTCTTTAATTCCTATGGATTCAAATGTTATATATGGAATCATTTTCATCCTCGGATTAGCAGCGTGTATGGGTGGGTGGTTCTTATTCCCTGCCATTATGTATGCAGATATTGCTGAAGATGACGAAAAAGAAACAGGTGAATTAAAAGCAGGAATTTATACAGGTTTTCCAAGTATAATTTTAAATCTTTTTCAAGCATTAGGACTTTTTATTATGTCAACTATTGTAGGATTGCCTAGTGTAGGCGGCTTAACTTATTCTATAGGTTATATCTTGTGGGGTCCAATTTGTGCGGTAATTCTATTTATTTCTTATTTATACTCCAGAAAATTTATAAAACTTGATTTTGATTGGGAAAAAACTCGGTAAAAAGAAAATTTTATTTTATTTTTTTTTTTTAAAATTAAGATCTTAATGAAAAGATAATATTTAAGCAGAAAAATTAAAAAGATTTAACTAGAAATATCTTTTTGTTTATCTCGTAGTCCAGCCACCATCTAGACGTAAATCAGCTCCCGTCATATAAGATGAATCATTAGTTGCTAAATAAAGAATTCCAGTAGCTATTTCTTCAGGTCTTGCCCAACGACCCATTACTCCTTCTTCTTCAAATTCTTTTTTGACCATGTTATAATCAACCCCTCTGTCTCTTGCTTGTTTAGCCACATCACCCTGTAGCATTGGAGTATCGGTGGCTCCTGGACTCACACTATTTACACGAACTCCATAGGGAGCCAAATCTAACGCTAAAGCTCTTGTGAATCCTAAAATACCAGCTTTAGTGGAGCAATAATTTGCATGATTGACTTGTCCAATGTGAGCGGCAACTGAAGCTAAGGTTATAATTGAACCAAATTTTTGATTTTTAAAATATGGAACAGCATATTTACATGTATAATAGGTACCCTTAAGATTAACATCAATCAATAAATCATAATCCTTATCTGGAAAATCTTCAATGGGACCTACTCTTACAACACCAGCATTGCATATCAATATATCTATTTTTCCATATTTTTTTATGGTAGTATCAATCATATCTTTAACTTCAGCAGGTTTAGTTACATCCACTTTCATAAATATTGTATTTTCTTGGCCATCTTTTATCATTTCATATGTTTCTTTTAAACCTACTTCATTAATATCTGAAATAATCTGAATCGCTCCCTCTTTAGCAAATAAAATTGCCGTAGACCTCCCAATGCCAGAGGCTGCACCAGTTAATACTACTACTTTATCCTTTAATCTCATTTGATTTACCTTTAAAAATTTTAAGACAATTTAGTTATAAAGTATCTTTTTGAAATATATTTTACTCTTTAGATTATAAATAATACTAGATAACAAAGAGCATTAAAAAGGAAAAAATAAGATTTTAATATTTGTTTAAAATGTAATAAAACGATCGAAGAAAGTTAAGAATCCAGCCTTTATGGCAGTGAATGGATATATTCTATTTGATTACGATTATTTTGTGAACTATTTTTCATTACAAGTAAATAAATATATAAAAATTAAAACATATTCAAATGTTTATCTAATTTTCCAACCTCCATCTATGCGTAAATCTACACCATTAATATAAGATGATTCATCAGTTGCTAAAAAGAGAATACCAGTAGCTATTTCTTCAGGTCTCGCCCATCGACCCATCACTCTCTCTTCTTCAAATTCTCTCTTAACCACGTTGTAATCAACACCTCTATCTTTTGCTTGTTTAGATACATCATTTTGCAACATAGGTGTATCAGTAGCTCCAGGACTAACACTATTTACCCGAATTCCATAAGGTGCTAAATCTAATGATAAAGCTCGTGTAAACCCTAATACTCCTGATTTCGTAGAACAATAATTTGCATGATAAATTTTCCCCATATGAGCTGCTACAGAGGATAAGGTTATGATTACACCATATCTTTGTTTTTTGAAATATGGTACAGTATATTTGCAAGTATAATAAGTTCCTTTAAGATTAACATCGATCAATAGATCATAATCCTCATCTGGAAAATCTTCAATAGGACCCACTTTCACGACTCCAGCATTACATATTAAAATATCTATCCTTCCATATTTTTCAATAGTAATATCAATCATATCTTTAATTTCAGCGGGTTTAGTAACATCTACTTTCATAATTATCGTATTTTCTTTTCCTTTAGTTATCAATTTATAAGTTTCTTTCAAACCTTCTTTATTAATATCAGAAATAATTTGAATTGCTCCTTCTTTTGCAAATAAAATTGCTGTTGCCCTCCCAATACCGGATGCTGCACCCGTTAATATTACAATTTTATCCTTCAATCTCATTTTTCTTAACTTTAATGGTTTTTGAACATTTTAAATATAAAGAATTTCTCTGAAATATAGTTTATTATTTAGATTAAAAAAAAAGATACTAGACATCTATAAAAAATATTGGGAAAAAAAATTAAAATAAAAGCAATTATTGAAGTGTATATGCTGCAATTTTTTGAAGTTCCTCATTCTTAAGAAATTCTGATGTAGGTAATTTTTGTATTAAGTTTCCATCATCAAGAATTATAACTGTTTTTGAATATTGGGCGATAACGCGGGGATCATGAGTTATAATAATGATTGTGTGTTTTTGTTCATGAAGATCTTGAAGAATTTTCATAAATTCTTGAATCATACGATAATCCTGACCAGTAGTAGGCTCATCTACTATTAAAATCTCAGGTTTTAGAACTAAAACCGAAGCTAATGCTAATCTTTGGCGAATTCCCTTACTAAGATAAAATGTTGATTCATATATTTCTTCAAATTTTCTTAAATCTAATAGATCGATAATTTCATTGTATCGATTTTTAATTTCATCATCGGGAAATTTAAGATTTTTTAAACCAAATTCAATTTCTTCTCTAATAGTATTTTTAAATAATTGATGGTCAGGGTTTTGATAACAAAAACCAATAATTTGAGCCATTTGAGTGATAGAATATTGTAATACAGGATTATCATTAATAAAGATTTCTCCTTGTTGAGGTCTGAGAAGTCCATTAAAATGTTTTATTAGAGTTGTTTTTCCAGAACCATTTTTTCCTATAATAGCAATAAATTCCCCATTAAAAATTTTTAGACTTATGTCTTTTAGAGCTTGAGTATTATTAGGATAAGCAAAACTTAGATCAGATATTTCAATTATTGGATCCTGTTCTGCCGTTACATATTTACCCGTACTTATTTGTTCTGAAAATTTTAGATTCTGAGAAATTCCATTTTGGGATAAATGTATTGGAATATAAATTCCCAATTTGTTTAAAAGTTCCTCATGTTTTAAAAACTCAGAAGTTTCTCCGTTAAATTTAATTTCTCCATTATCGAGAAGTATTACCCTATTACAAAATTGAACGATTTTTTCAGTTCTATGACTTACCAATATGATTGTCAAATCAAACTCTTTTCTTATTTTCTCAAGTATTTCAACAATTTCATATTTTCCTATAGGATCGAGATCAGATGTAGGTTCATCTAAGATAAGTATTTCTGGTCTCATTGCCATAATTGAAGCAATAGCAACACGTTGTTTTTGACCCCCAGAGAGTTCTTCAGGTGCTTTTTGTTCAAAACCTTCTAATCCAACAAGTTTTAATGCCCATTCAATTCGATTCTTAATTTCTGCACGATCAAGACCTAAAGTTTCAAGACCAAGAGCAATTTCATCTTCTACTGTTATCATTATAAATTGAGTTTCAGGATCTTGAAATACTAAACCAATACGCTGTCCCAATTCTGTCATTTTCGCTGTTCGAGTATTCTTACCAAGAACTTCAACATTTCCTTTAATCCATCCACGTGTTTTTAAAGGAATTAGTCCATTAATACAACAACAGAGAGTGGATTTACCTGCACCCGTTGGACCCATAATTCCAATAAATTCATTTTGGTAAATTTTTAGATTAATAGAGTTAAGAACTAAATCTTTAGAAGCTTTATATTTCCAAGAAAAATCCTTGAATTCGATAATAGGTTTCATTTTTAATTACGTAAATATTCTTAAAAATAACAGAACAAAACTTCCATTAGTATAGCGTAAATAAATCGAAAATATTAATAACATAAATAATCCAATGAAAATCATATAATCTTTTTTCTTAAAAGGAAAATAATGGTAAATTGTTCTATTCTTCGAACGCAATGGAATTCCTCTTGCTTCAATAGAGGCAGACATATCTTCTGTTTTTTTAAACATTAAAACAATTAATACAATAAAAATTGATATAAAATTCCGAATTTTTTGAGGAATAGAGACATGTTCAAATTCGACTCCACGTGTCATCATAGCTTCCTTAACAGTGGAATATTCCTGTTGAAACATTGAAAGACCACGAAAAGTCAAATTTACTATCAAACAAATGGTAAAAGGAATTTTGATTGAACGCAACCCATGAATTAAATCTCTATCTGAGATTCCAATAAAAAAGAATAACATCAAAAAAAACATGATAATAGAGCGTAAAGTTATACTAAAAGCAATAAAAACAGTTTGATCAGTAATTAAAATATGCCAAATCAATTTATCCTCTGCCAAAACAATATATTTTTCAAAAAAAATGATTTCGCCCTCTTCTACGCTGAAAAGACACCATGAAATAAATATAGTAATATTAGCTAATAAAAAAAATATAATTAATTTTCTAAACCCTTTAGAAAATAGGGGGATTTTAGCTAGAATTATTAAAATTATATCAAATACAAGCAGTACTAATAAATCAAACATATTTGGAAGTATTAAGGCAATAATACTTAAAAGGAAAACCATCAAAATCTTAGATATTGGATGTAATTTTCTCATAATGGAATTTGAGGGAATATAAGAAAAAAAAGTTTTTGATAAGGTGGAAATATTTCTCACCTCATTTATGAAAACCAATTCTCAACGAATACTGATGTTTTTTTTATTTTTCCCGTTAATGATATCATCATTGGAGTTGCAATTGCTGAAAGAACAATCAAATCGCCAGCAAACCATCCAATAAACCCAACCCAAAAACTCTCAGCTGGTGCAAATCCTGCTATAATCGGAATTGATACTCCAATTATCGCAGAACCAATAGCTGCACCAAAAATTCCAAATATTATATATAATAACCAGGAAAGGGATGGATTCAAAATATACATGCTAATCATGAGAACGACTGAAATTATTACAGTAACTATCCAAATTATTTGCCAAATTTCTATTTCTAACAATGGTGTAGCAATAGCAGCTATTATTAGATTTACAACCAAAACCCCAAGTAACATATATAATTCTTTTGGTCGCTTTAATTCTGCTCCTAAATCTACATTAGCTTTAAAAGCTCTAAATGCTACAAGAGGTATAAGTCCCTCAACAAAATCTGCAGTAGCCCAAACAAAGCTCCATATACCAAAAGGAGTACTAACAAAACCAAGAATCACACACGAGAAATAACCAGCAGCACATCCCCAGATCCCTAACCATAGGCTTAATGGAACATAAATTGCTGCTGCTAAATACAATCCAGAAACTCCAGGAAACGCTCCTACTGGTGCTAAAATCACTGCCCAAATCGCTAAAATTGTACTAACTCCTGTAGCTAAAGCAGTAACAACTAAATGACGCCAGGTGACTCCAACTCTTACTTCTTCCATTTCAGAAGTAGATTCACCCATTTTTTATTCACCTTTTTAATTTCAATTTTTAAAATATTTTAATTAATTTTAATTAGATTTATTTCCGTGTTATAAATGGATAAAATTTTATTTAAACTTTAATGTATTAATAGATTATTCTATATTTCTATTTCTTGCATATTAAGAGAAAAAGGTTTGTTAAAAAGATTATTTTACATAGATATTTTTATCGAGACTCGAAAGTCTTTCACATTTCGTTTTTGTTATTCGATAACAATCTTCAATTCCTACTAGACCAAATTTCTTAAAAGTTTGCCAAACTTCAATATCTAAAACCATATTTTCTTCAAAAGGAATATCAGGAGTTATCATAATATCAAGTAAATGAAACTATATATAATCATTCCAACAACAATCAATGCTCTTTGAATTTAACAACTTATTGACTTTTTTCAGCATCAATTCTGGGTTGAACTCCCACATTATATCCTTATTGAAAATAGCACATTTTAATTTTTCCAAGTTACACATTTTTTTCAACACTATTCCGTAAATACACACTTGGGGTAAGGCATGAAAAAATTTCTCAGGTTTATAATCTATTACATAAGGCGTTCCATCATTATCAATTCGAATCAAATCAATATGACCCGTTATCATATTACTATTATTTCTCAACCAAATGGGTATTTCGATCCCAACCGAGTTTTTATCATTATTAATTATATGATGTAGAACAGCCTTATGACTACCTCCTCCATGTCCTAGAATATCAATATTATTAAAATTTTTAGGGTTAGATAGACTACATAATAAATAATTTAAATTATAGAACTTAATAAATCCCTTATTTATTAATTCTTGTTCAAAATCTACTCTTTCATTAAAAGAAATTTTAGTTATCTGAAACTCAGAAATTCGAGACATGTTAATCAATCCGTTAGTCGTATTTAAGACCTCATTTTTTACTTCTTTAGGAAAGTCTTTCGTTTTTTTAATTAACTCTAAATGTTGTTTTAGCCCTTTTGGAATCTGTATATTCTTAAATCTAACCTCTGGTGGGGCACCGTAGTGACAGATATATTCACGGCATTCTGGACACCAATAACCTATTTTTACATGATCAGGCCTCATCTTAAAAATATGACCGTGTTTACATTCAAATTCAAGAGGGGTTTTACTGTTTTCATATTCTTCAGAAATACATTTTCCGTCCTTTTCTCTTGCTATTTCTTGAAATACTTCAAGCCCTAACTTTCTCTCATTTATAAAACATTCCAGACACCAATGA
>JAHLWH010000013.1 GCA_019058015.1 Promethearchaeota archaeon
ACCAAATGAAATGTTTGAAAAGCCATTAATTTATGAATGCTATGATGGAGATTACTTTGGACCCTATTGGTGGATGTACGGTGGGACAGATGAGTTTGGAGTGGCTACCTTTAATATATCCTTTAATCATGATTATTTATCAGATTTCATTGATATTTGGGGAAGTATAGAAGGAATAACTTCTATCGAAGATATTTTTTTATATATGAGAGTATTTAGCGCTCCATTTAATTGGAGTGATCTTGCAATCGATAATCCAGAACAATATGTATGTTCAAGAAATGGAGATGTTTTTGATGGATTGAATATTATTGAAAACTATGATTTCACTAATTTAAATCTTCAAAATCCCAAATATTTGGAGGGGATTATTCAACTACATATTGATAACATTTACTTAGTTGTTGAAGATTATTTATTTTACGATATACCTTATCCTAGACCAGGAAGATTTGAATGTGAACGTTTAATAATTAATGTAGATGTTATTGATTTCAAAAATGAAAGCGTTCTTTCCGTTGATAATTTTTATACAACTGTCGAAATTATTAATCCTTCAGGCACTAGCGTATATTACGATAGTGATATGATTTATAGGAATACGGATGGTAATGGTGGTAAGATAACAATCACAAGTAGTGAGATGTGGGTAATTTATGATGAACTTGGACCTGGACTTTCTACAATAAAAATGAGAGTTGAAGAATCAGCGTATTATAAAAGCTCTGCTGTTATTAGTGTAACTTTAGAGATGAGACCACAGAGTTGGACAAAATTCGGTAATAAAAATTTTGCTATGGATCTTATTGATCCTTTTATTAACATATGGGGGTCGAGTTTTGAAGATAAAACTTTAATGCCATTTGAGAGTAATTTCCCACACTTAATTGGTAAATTGTGGTTTTCTCCAGACTTTTCTGGTTCAGGAGAAAGGAAAGAACTTTCAATTCAAGATTACATTAAAATAAATTTAATCTGTAATATTAATAATTTTGACGGCACTATTAGTGAATTTCCATTAAGAGGAAATATTATGCTTCGGCCTGGGAATTACGATGGAATTATGACATTTGATGTCGGACTTGGACCAGAGGATGCATTTTTAATGGGCATGAATTGCTCCTTAAATTTAACAATTGACGCAAATTATAATGGATACAATATATTAAAAGATAATCGAGAAGTGAATTTATATTTACTAGATTTACAACTAGTAGAGAATCCTTCTTGTATCAATAAAAATATTATTTGGTCAATCTATGAAAATCAATTTTCCTCTTCAATTGTAGATATTAGTATAGAAAACAAATCCCTATCTATTGCTACTGAACCATTTTCTTTAGGTAGTGAAATTGATAAATATGGAATTAAGGTTCCTTATATTTATAATGATCAAATAAGTTACTACTCCATAGATTCTACTAGTGAATTACTAGCTTTAAATGGGGTATCATCTATTGAAGGAATTGTTGTTATAGGTAAGAAGGGTAATGAGTATAATTACGAGTTTAAAAAAGGTGAAGATTGGAAAGTTCTCGATGATCCTAAAAATTTGCAAGAATTTTCTACAATTCAATTTATTGGAAATCATCCAGATAATGATACAGAATTCAATGTTTATTATAAATTTGATTTCAATTTCAATAATAATTATTATAGCATAATTACATTAAACGGTCCTTTAAGTGAAAACATATTAATTTCCTGGATTAATTTAAATTTCTCAAGTGGTTTTCTTAAGGATTGTGAAGAAAGTTATTCTCCTTTGTATGTTAAATATTGTGATCAATTTGAATCTGGTTTTAATACATATCAATTAAGTTATGGAATCGATGGTATTACATCATGGGATGAAAATTTTATTATATATAATGAAGATGAACTTGGATCATTTATAAAGTCAGTAAGTGTTGATGGTTATCCTATATTGACATTTGATTCAATACCTTTAGATAATTTTACAGTTATATATGGAGTTCGATCGCAATATGAAATTGGTTATGGATTCCAAAAATTAAATAAGACTTACAGTGATTCTATAAGACTTATTTATAATAATACAGAAAATTTTAATTCTATTATTAATAGCTTACAAAATCCAATAAAAATAAGCACTCTAGAAGAACCCACACTTTATATTGGGCTGGATGATTCAAATTCTGAGACCAATCTAGAAATATATAATATTCCATTATATTATGCTCCAGAAATTAATTTCACTTTTAAATTAGACCCATTAATAATAGATTTATTAAGCAATTTTGAAGATTTCAATAATCTCCAAATTAAATTTTGTTATGTTAATGATAACGGATATAATTATATCTTTGATAACATCTATATTCCTCTTGATTATAATATTTTAAAAAACTCTTTAGATTCAAGAGGAAGTTATTGTATCAATTATAATAAAAATTTACAAAGTATTTATGATATATCTAAGATGAGTAACATTGATATATATATCTCGTTATCTCAAATAGGTGAAAGCAAGAATTTTATTCCATATATTCTATTAGAGAGTTTTACTTATTCGTATGATTCACATATTTTGAAAATGTATGACAAAATGCCAAATGATGGGTATGGAAACCTTGAAGTGAAATCAGTACTTCAGAGTCTGCATTATTTACAATTATTCTCATTACCATTTAGAGATAATTCTAATTATCCCCAATTTCCAAAATCTCAATTTAATCTATTAGAAAATTCGGAAGTTACTATTGGAATTGAAGATATGCCAAATTCAACCCTTGTTTCAATAAACGTATTAAATGAAAATAGTTATGAATTCAATTACTTGGGAACTTCTAAATCTTTTACTGTTAATGATAGTAATTTCAACATGATCCCAAATCTCGGCTTATTTATTGATGTATACAATTTAGATAATCCATTCATTCAAGCTGGTTTCGTCAATCTATATAATGGTTCAAGTACATCACAATCCGATATTTTAGCGAGAAAACACTTCTTTATGATTATAAATCCAGAAGAAAATATTTTCGATAATGTTTTCGATGAGATATTTTCTGAAAGCTCTAGTGATTTCTTAATCACATATCGAGAAAGCTATAGAGAATTATTTGGAAATTCACTTATTTCACCATTTGAATATTTTTTATCGTTAAATGATATCACTTCTCTTCTAATAAGTTATCGTTTAAATCTACGAGATTATATTGAGCCAAATGATATATTAAATCCAATAATCTCCATTAATTCTCCTAAATCTAACCAATTCTTTAATTCAACTGCTCCAAATTTTGATCTCTCTATTGTTGAAAGCAATTTGGATACATTATGCTATACCTTAAATGATGGTTTATTAAATTATACATGCAATGTATCAGGACAAATAGATCAATCTTTATGGAATCTAATAGATAATGGATTAGTATCAATAAAATTCTATGCAAAAGATAAATTGGGTATTATTTCATTTGCAGAAGTAATTACTTATAAAGATATTAATGCACCGACTTCATCGATATCTTTTACAGCACATCTTGAACAAAATAAAGTAAATAAATCAACTGTCTTTAATATTACCGCAGACGATGGGCTTGGTTCTGGAATTTCTGTGATAAGGTATAAAATTAACGATTCTAATTGGATAATTTATGATGGATTATTTACCTTATCATTCTATAATTATGGGGATTATCTTATCTCGTATCAAGCAATCGATGCAGTAGGAA
>JAHLWH010000150.1 GCA_019058015.1 Promethearchaeota archaeon
ATAGATAGTCTAACTGAGCTGTGTAGATACGGTCCTCAGGTCGCCAGAAAACATTGGGTTTGGGGAAAACGTACTCTTCAGTGCCTATGTCGTAATTGTCGTAAGCTGCCTTTTCAATTAAGATGATCCCGTGTGTACCATCCATAACGACCACAAAAGTCTCATCGTAGTCGACGTTTATGCCCATATCAGAGACAGTCATAATATACTCATCACCAACCGTTGCTGGATCGCCGATGGGGGAAGCTCCTGTTGCTATTGCTGGTCCTACCTCCGCTGCGTACTTACGGATCGCGATTTCATCCTCACCCAGCATTTCGGGGGTTGCATCCATGGGATCCAAACCATCTGGAGCCATATCATTGCGTGGAAATACCGATAAGAAGTCAATACTGGCGCTTGTTGTCGTTATAAATGCTAGACCTAAGAAATTGACCGTTACAAGTGAAACTATTAGAAATAATACTATTTTCTTTTTCATTTTTATTTCAACTTATTATTTTTTTAAATATTCTTTCTTTTTTGTAGATTTAAATATCCCGCATGTTTCACAACATTTAGTGATATTTTGAATACATCTAAAAAGCCATAACGTTATAGCAATGCATATAACATAACTAAATTTATATAACTTTTTGATGAATGATTATTTAATTTTCCACTATATAAAATTTTCTACTTTTTCTGGGAAAAATCGGGGATTTTGATCCTTTTACACACAAATATACACGTTTTTATCAAAGGAAATGGAAAAGGATGTAAGAATTTCGATCTTTGCATCCAATTTAACTACTCAATAATTTTTTATATCATATTTCTTTAAAAAAAATTGAAAAGGTATAATGAAAGGTACACAAAATTTTGAAATTATGATAGTTTTTGATAATAATGCTCTTTCAGGATTTAAATCTGGATGGGGATTTGGAGCAATTATTGTGAATAATTATTCAAATAACATTATACTTTTTGATACAGGCTCAGGCTTTCCTAAATTAGCGTATAATTTAAATAAATTTAATATTGAAATTGAAGATATCCGAAAAATAATCATATCTCATACTCATATGGATCATGCTGGGGGATTAATGAGTCTTATTACAATGAATCCTAATATCGAACTATATTTAGCACATTCAAAAAAAGATTATCTATCGAATCAAATCCCCTCTGATGTTAAAGTTTATGGAATAAAAGATATAACTAAAATCGATAAAAAAATTTACTGTTCGAAAGAATTGGGAACAGGAATACCCGAAATCTCTTTATTTTTAAAGTCGGAAAAAGGAATTGTTATAATTACAGGATGTGCCCACCCGGGATTAGAAAATATAATAGAAAATGCTAAGGATTTAGGAAAGATCCGCGCTGTATTAGGAGGCTTTCACGGATTCGATAAATATTTCGCCTTGGAAGGGATCGATTTAATTGCTCCTTGCCATTGCACTTCAAAAACTAAAAAAATAAGGAAAAATTTTCCCAATAATTTTGTAGAAATAAAAGCTGGAAGCACATTAATATTTTAAATCCTCTCTTATACTCCCATCTGGCAACATATTATCAGGATGAGGTATTCCGGCTTCTTCTTTTTGATACCTTATGCAATTTTTATTATCAACCCAACAATAATCCCTAACCCATTTTTCTTCTAATTTGTCCTGCTCGTAAAAAAATTTCAATGGGCAGCAATTATACCATTTACATTGCTTCGGAATAGCATTCCCTCTCGTTAATTTATTTTAATATTAAAATTTTTTAAATCTTTAATTAACTTCTCAGGATAATAAAAAATTATTGCATTTAGATTAAGAGATCGGGCATTTTTAACAGCCTTACTACTATCATCAATTAATAAAGATTGATTTGGCTCACAATCGAGATGATTTAGCAATTCATTATAAAATTCTATTTCTTTTTTATTATGATGATAAATATAACTAAAAACATAATCATCAAAATATTTCAGAAAATCATACCTTTTATTAAGAAAATCTATCCTCGTCTTAACATTACCACTGAAAATTACTAATCTATAATTTTTCTTCAAATTTTTTATTAATTCGAGCATTCCAAAATGAGGAATATACGAATTAAACCAAATATTTTTTATGTGTTCTTTATCCTTATCTTCTAATTCTAGTTTTTCAATTGCATTATCTAAGAATTCTTCCATAGAGATCATCCCACTCCTTAATTTATAGCCCAGTCTATGAGTTTTATCAAGAAATATTTCTGCGACTTTCCTATAATTAATTCCATAATTAGTTGCAATTTTTTTTATAGCTAATGTTGTCCCCGATGTGAATAATACACCACCTAAATCAAAAACAATAGTTTTGATGTCGAGTTGAATCATCGTTAAAAAAGCATAATATGATATCTAATTTAAAATTGCTCTATTGAATAATTTTGAAATATCTTTTTTTCAGTCCTTCCAGATAGTTATTAAGAGATTTACATTGGGAAGGTACTAAGATAAGTTTAAATTCAGCTCAAATTGCAATTTACCTCGTTTTAAGAAAAATACCTTTGTTGAAAAGATCTTGGACTATAAAATACGCAATTAGAATAAATAAACCATAACATAAAATTAATAACCCATAACGTTTTAGATAATTATTTTTTTGATCTTTACCTTGATTTATTTTCTTGTGGCGCAGTTTAGGAAAAAAAAATCCGGTCTTGATTCTATATTTTTGAAATTCTTCGGGAAATTTATCCTTTAATCGATTTTCTTCAAAATCAGAAAGAAAAATCATAATAAGAAAGAACAATGTCCAAGAAAGAATATCACCTATTCGAATTCCGTCGTCAATAAAACCTGGCGTGTATAAGGCAAAAGGAAACAGCATTATAAGAATACCAAGATTTTGAGGATGGCGAATAAGTTTATATGGTCCCGTTTGAACAATATCTAATCCAATTTTTTTACCTTTAACGAGATGGATTAACCCCCAAAAAAATAACAACAACCCCACAATAAAAATAATAATCTCAATAATGAGCAAAATATCAACTCGGAAAGAAGAATCCCAGGAGAAAATTACAATCCATGAATCAACCCAACTACCTGCTCCCCATGATTGAAATATTATCCACGAGGTATAAGCTATTGGAAACATATATACCATTGGATATAAAATTCCAGCAATTATCGGCATATATGCCCAAATCGAGCTGATGCTTAAAAGAAATGGTTTAATTTTTGCTTTTAATTTTAGAATGAAGGATTTTTTTCTCTCTATCGGTAAGGTATCAGCCCAAAATAGAAGCCCAGCAAAAAATGAAATCAAAATCGTTAATATTGCAATAATTTGTATTGATTGAATGCCAACAGATCCACTGAACCAAAAATTCCAATATATGATTGAATTAAAAACAAGCATAAATATTTGGGAACCCATCACAATAAACAGTAAAATTGAAGGTAATTTCACATTTTTAAACGATAGAGAAATCCAATAAGCTATAAGAATTAGGACAATTGTGCTAATAAAAACTCCAATCACTAAAAGTTCGGCAATTTCATCAACTATATATGAAAATTTTTGCGGTATAATCAATAGTCCAAAAGAATTTAATCCAATTATTGTAAGACATAAAATTTGGATGATTTTTTTTATTTCCATTCTAAATTAAAAAAGCAACTTCCTCATTAAAAATATTTTCGTAAATAGAAAGGAAGTGATTATGTTTTACTCTATTTTTGAATTTAAAAAATTTATTAATATCCTAAGTATGCCAAATTGATAAATATGATATTATTTAATGGAGACTAAATTTCTCATAAAAGGAAAAAATACTCATTCTTTAAGTTTTTGCTTAAAATTCATAATTAGATTATTTGTGGGTCGAACCATCTTTTTGTGACCAAAAACAATTATAATACAGGCAACTAAAATGATTTTCAAGATTATGGAATAATATAACCCAAATCTCGTTAGGTAATTAGGAAAAATTATACCAGATATATCAGCTAATGCATGAAAAATTAAAGCGGTTAGCATAGATCTATTTGTATTATTATAAAGCCAAGTCATAAAACATGAAAGAAGTGTAGTTTCAGTGATTAAAACCCAAATTGGGATATATGCATAAAGTTTTTGACTAGTTGGAAAAAAATACAGAGGTAAATGCCAGATTCCCCATAGAATTCCAAGAATAATACTACTAAGAAGGGCGTTCCACTTCATCTGTAGCTGATTAAGAGCATAACCTCGCCAACCAAATTCCTCACGAAATGGGTTTGCGAAAGGAAGTAATGCACCAATGAAATAAATTGGGATTATCCAAGGTTGCATTAAAAGAGGTGCTTCAGGAATAGTCCCGCCACTAATTATATTTAATAAAAAAGCGCAGAATTCAATTGCTGGTAATAACAGAAATACTGGAATCCACCACATCTTTCCAATATCTTTATAATTAAACATACTCCGAATTAGATCTTTTATAGCGTTTTTTCCCCCTCGAAAATAAACGAGAACAAATCCTGTAATGGAAGGTCCAAACGCACCGATAAGATTAAGAAGACCGTACATGGCATTTGATAATTGAAGGTCAAGTATATTTGTAGCATCTAAAACTCCAGGTAGCCAAATTAGCCAAGATATTCCATATGCTATTAGAAAAAAATCCCAGGGAAATTTGTTAATATTATAAGATTCATTCATGAAAAATTCATATCTTTTTTAAATTCTTAAACCTATAGGAGTCCAATTTTTATCATCTAACCTTTATCTTTCTTATAATAGACTTTTCCTCATCAATCTCAAAATCTTCAAAAGCAGTAGGAGCATATTTTTTTAATTGTTTTAAAATCTTAATTACTAATTTTCTTATTTCCCATTGTGCACCTATATTGCCACGAAGTTCTAATATATTACGCCATTCTCTAAAATTTGCGGAAACTACAATTTGGCTTTCAATAGCATTAGGTAACACAAATCTTGCATCTTCATTTATTATTTCAAGATCTTTTAATTTTAAATAAACCTTTTTTGCTTCTTCCATAAATTTAATAAATAGAGAATGGGCTTTAGAATTTTTTTTTATAGAATCTGGTTCAATATATTTAAAATTAAGCTCAGATACATATCTTTGTGATTGTTGAGTAAATGAACACAATCTGTGCCTAACTAATTGATGAGTTAATACTCTCGATACACCAGAAATGTTAAAAGTGGCATAAGCATGTTCTAATACAGAAGTATGCCCTTTTTTAATAAGCATTTTAATAAAATTTTTCTCAGAATTTTTTCCTTGTCTATTGAAGGATAGATGAGATGTACGTCCTGCAATTTCTATTAATTTTTCAGGATTGGAAGTAATTGATAATAACTCAACCTTCATAATATAATATCACTTATGTAATTTAGTTATCCGTTATTCTATAAATTTAAATATTTTTAGATTAATAGAATCTAAATTAACTCATAGAATATGAATTTGAAGTAATTAGAGATTTTAAAAGGTAAGAACTTACCATTTATCATATTTAGGGTCTCTTTTTTCAAGAAAGGAAAACATTCCTTCCATGGCGTCGTTAGTATTCATTAAAACTGTTTGAGTTCTATTTTCCAGTTTTATTGCTGATTCAAAGGACGGTGCATCAACATTCATATTCAATGCGTCCTTTGTAAATCGTATTCCCATAGGGCTTTTATTCAGCATTTCTTTTGCTATATTTATTGATTCTTCGATAATTTTATTATCAGGAACTACTTTTGAGACAAGTCCTATCCGATCGGCTTCTTTTGCTTCAACATTTTTTCCAGTATAAATAATCTCTGCAGCTCTTGAATAACCGATCAGCCTTGGGAGCCAATATGAACTTCCACAATCTGCACCTGAAACACCTATTTTTATGAATGCATTACAAAAATAAGCACTTTCTCCTACTATTCGAATATCAGAAGCAAGTGCAAGTCCAAAAGCTGCACCATGAGCAGCTCCTTTAACTGCCGCTATTATGGGTTGTGGAATTTTTCTAAGCTTAATTAATATATCGGTCATAATTTTTTGTCCAATTATCATTCTCTTAGTTTTATCCTTTGCCAGCAGGTGTTTAAATCTCTGAAATTCCTCGAGAACTTTCCTCATAATAACGACTCGACTATCTTTTAAATCAAGTCCGGCTGAGAATGCGCGCCCTTCACCAGTTAAGATGACGACACGTATTTCAAAATTATTTTCTAAAAGAGTAATATAGTCTAGAAGTTCTTCCATCATTTCAAAATTTATTGCATTAACCTTTCAGGTCTGTTTAATGTGATGATTGAGATTCCATCGCTTCTTTCTTCAATATTAATGGTTTTAAATTCTTTCATATATACCATATTAATTTTTTATTTTGTATAGATAAATAGATTTTAGGTAATTAAATAAAATCATGTTAATAGTATATTGTTTGAAGCCTTGTAATAAAATATACTTTTTTCTAACTTAAATTTAAATTCTAATACTTTTTATTATGAATAAAAAGGAAGTTCAATTTTTAGTGTGAGAAAAATATGTTTAAAAGATCATTTGATAAATTTTTAGAGAAATACCCTTCCAAACCCAGTTTATATCCTTATATATATTCAATTAATTTTAAGGGTTTAAAGACTAAGGCAAAAAAGAAAATAACTACAGAACCTATAAAATGTAGTCAATGTGGAGCCGTTTTAACTAATATAGAGATAATTCAGGAAGATTCTAAAATTGGGACTTATTATAAGTGCGAATATTGTGGAACTGTTAATGTTATTGATAAAGAACAAATTGTAGAATCCTTTCCAGATGATATTGATTTTATAATTGAGGATATTATTAAAAAAGAACCAAAAACGGTAGAAGAGATTACTAAAGTAGGAGCAATAGAGGGAGAATTATATATCTCCATCATAGATATTTCAGGAAGTATGAGTGGGGCAAAGATTGAGGCTGTCAAAAAATCGCTTATTCAAACAATAATGGATTTCAAACTAAATTCTCCCACTACTAAATATATACTTATAGCATTTGAAAGTTCAGTTTATTATTATTTGAGACATGATAAAAACCCAATAAGGTTTAGTGGTGATTTGTTATTCAATTTGGGGAAAATGACAGAACAATTAAAAAAATCCATTATAAAAGAACGATTAGGTTCAATAGGAGAATTTGCTGATGGATGGGTTAAAAAAGTTCAAGAATTAAGGTCTATGGATATGACTGCATTAGGACCTGCCTTATACTTTGGAATAAATTCATTTGAAAATTTTCAATTTACTGGGAGAATAACTCTTTTAACAGATGGATTAGCAAATCAAGGAGTTGGAAATTTATCTGGTACAAGTGTGGGAGCTGAAAAATTTTATGAAAAGATGTCAGAATTATGCAATCAATTAAATATCATTGTTGATGTAGTAGGTGTCTCTGCACATGGCGATAATAATGAAATGGGTTTACAAATTTTAGGGAAATTAACTGATAAAACGGGAGGAAAACTATTTTTAGTTTCAAGTCAAGAAATGGAGTCTATTTTTACTCAATTAAGACAAACTAAATATCTTGGAAAAGATGTAAAAGTTAAAATTATTACTCCAAAAATAATAAATATAAAAAATATTACAGGAGCATTTAGTTCTAAAGGAACAATAAATGAATCTGAGGTAAATTTAGGAGCAATAACAGAAGACCGGGAATTATTTGTTGAATTAGAAGCACCAAAAATTATTAAAGAAGCAAAACAAGAAGAAATTCCGATTCAATTACAAGTGGAATATAAAGATAAAGATGGATGTAAAAGATTACGAGTTATTAATGATAGAGTAAAAATTACAAAAGATGAAAATGAATTTGTAGCTAAATACGATCAAAAGCTTAATGCTATGATGAATATTCAAGCTGCAGGTACTTCTTATTATGCAGGTAAAGCAGATAAGTCTAAAAAGCAATTAAGTGGACTAAAAAGTGAAATATTAAATGAGCGAAATCGTTTGAAGTCAATAGGCGCCGATTATTCGCAAAACGCATTTTCTGAGAGTTTAGAATTTTTAGATGATGAATTAGAAGAAATGGAATTAGAACAAAAAGAAGCTGCAGCAGCTCCAAAAGCAAGTTATATGGCAGCTAAAGGACAATCTAGAAGTCGACTTTCTCAAGAATTAAAATCATTTAGAATAGCTGAAAAGAAAAAGAAAGCTAAAAAATAATAATAAAATTTTTTCTTTTTTTTATTTTTTTTCAATGATTTAAGTTTATTTCACTTAGTAAAATAGGATTAAAGAATTAAAATTAAGAAAAAAAAAAGGAATTGAATTAGAATTTAAACAGATATTTCTCGTCTCTTTAGACTCCATATACCAAAGAACAAAAGTAGTGCAGCGATTAAAATCCAAATCAATAGTGAAAAAATGGGCAAATAATAATTTGTTTTATCTAAGCCACCAAGGTTTATTCCTTGATCAGGGTCTATAGTTGATGTGAGGCTATACACTCCGGTTATTTGTCCAAAAAACATTAGCCAAGCTGCTGAGGGTGGAATCGCATTCAATGTTTCAATAAATAGCACAAAAACATTTCCTAAATGATAACCAAGATCGAAGTGATAAATTTGGAACGTTCCATATAAAGCACCTGTAAGAGTTCTAATTATCATAAAGGCAAGGAATGAAAAAATTATTAATATCAATACAATCATCGATGCAGTTCTTGATTTTTTGAATATCGAAGAAAACGCCATTGTAATACTTGTGAATAAAAATACGATAAACACACTATAGAGATACAAAGCAGTTAAGAATGGTACTAAGCTAATAAAATGGTCAATATTTCCTGACTTTATTAATACTCCACTCCATCCAATTGTAAAGATGGAAATAAAACTTATTAACATTCCAAAGAAAATGACTGCTAAATATTTACCTAAGAAAATTTTAATTCGACTAATTGGCTTACTCACTAAAATCAACATTGTCCCTGAACTTACTTCTTCAGCAATAAGATGTGATCCAGAAGTTCCGATAATAGATGTATATGCAATTCCCAGAGTCCAAAAGAATGCAGGAAAAAGAAGCGCAATACCTATTATTGTTGCAGCGTGATGTGATGAGATTAAACCGAAATCGATGCCCGTTGGCATGAATATAAAGATCAATGGAAGAAATAGCATTGCGATAATGGTTATTATGAGCTTTTTTAGTGAACATATATCAAAAAATGTTTTTCTAATTATTATAAATGTTTTTCTTGAAATATATTTACCAAACCAAGTTCTCAGTGGTTGAAATACTTTATTGTTTGATTTCTCAACTCCGGGTTTAATTTTATTAATAAGACTTGATTGATCGTTTTTCATTTCTCATCATCCTCCTTCTTTGACATAATTTCCATAAAAATATCTTGTAATGATAACTCAGGTTGATGGAAGCTTAATAATGTAGCCTTATTTTCAATTAGCATTTCAGGTATTATTTTTTGCAGTTTTGCTGGATCTTTTGGGATTATATGAATTTTACCATCGATTTCTTCAATTCTTGCTTTTGAGATAAAATCCTTATTTTTCAAAATTTCCAAGAATTTTTCATTCATATCAGTATCTAAAATATATAGATTACTAACAAAGCTTTTCTTTATCTTCTTAATTGAATCAGATACAACAATTTTACCATGGTTTATCATCGTAACATCTTCACACATTTGCTCAATTTCAGATAAAATATGGCTTGAAACAAATACGCTTACTTTATCAGATAATTCTTTAATTTTTTGGATAACATCTACTCTCCCAAGTGGATCTAAATTAGCCGTGGGTTCATCTAAGATTAAAACTTTGGGCTCATGTATTAAAGCTGCTGCAATACCAATCTTTTGCTTCATTCCACCAGAATATTTACCAATTTCCCTTTCTCGTGCATCAAAGAGGTCAAAATAGTCTAACAATTCTTGAGCCTTTCTTCTTGCTTCTTTTGCTTGTAAACCACCTAATTGTCCCATGTATATTAAATATCCTTCACCAGTCATATCCTCATAAAAAACGGGATCTTGGGGGAGAAAGCCAATTAATTGTTTAGCAGCCACAGACCCGGCTTTTAGTTCTCTTATTTTTGCCTCTCCTTCCGTAATTGAAATAGCACCTACCAACATATTATATGTAGTTGTCTTTCCTGCTCCATTTGGTCCAAGAAATCCATGAATTCCAGGTTCTACACGTAGATCAATTTTTGATACCGCTTCTAACTCTTCTTTTCCCTTTCCATAAATTTTTGTTAATCTTTCACTCCATACTTCATAATTGATTTTCAATTTTTTTTGTGTCATCTATTTTTTCCCTCCTTTATTGATTTTTTTATCAATTAATATCATTTCTCTTTCTTTTTTCCTAAATCGCCTATAAACAATGAAACTTCCAACAGCTACACCAACAATAACAAAAGTTAAAATATATTGAATTAAATTGGGGGCAACTAAAACACTTATTGTATTTATAGCTATAATTAAACCACTTCTGTCATACATAACGATATTAATTTGTTTCCACCCAGAACTTAGAGAAACAGGAACACTTTTAGATGTTGTAGATCCTTGACTAATTCCATCTACGAGAACCTCGAAATAATCATAATTTGAATCTGTATCCCATTCAATGTTAAAATTATGCGAAGGCAATGCTTGTCCATCAATTGGATTTAACATTTGAATCTTAAATTTTGAATTTACACAGAATATTAATTCGCCACTACTAACTAAAAGTTCTTTTTTTCCATCTTCATTTAAATCATCAATTGGAAATATAGAGTCAATATCCATTTTAAATCTATAAAGAGTAGTTCGGTTAATTACATCCAATATTTCGGTAGTCGGAACTGCAGTATAATATTGAGTCGTTGTTTTTATATATGAATTACGCTCAATAAGAGTCTCACCTTTGTTATCCCCATTTATATCTCCAATATTTTCAATAGAATCAAAAAATTCATATGATGGCGTATAAAAAGGCATAAGACTGCCAAAAGGATCTAGTTCCCAATAATATTCAGTTAGTTCGATTGCATTATTTTCATCACTATTATAAATATCATAAAATTTGATTGATGACTCCTTAAAATAACTTAAATCACCTACACCCTCCCGCCAAATCATCGATCTTATTTGCAAACCAACTATTGCATCTAATATTCCGTCGTTATTGCAATCTCCAATTGATGCAAATGGCATTTTAAGTTTATTTTGATTTGAAGAACTACTTGATGGTATACCTGTGTTTTCAAATAATTTTCTAAACAAAATAATTGGATCATTATCGGCCGAATTTCCGCTATATATTATGAATTCATTACCGCTAACCCACATATCAACTTGTTCTGAGTAATAATGATATAAACCTACGTGATCAAGGTAATTATCTCCATCAAAATCTTCATAAGAAAATAATAATCTATAACCAGCACCCTCTGAGCTAAAATCAATTTTTCCTGCAGTCGTAGAACTACCAAATGTAATTAAATTAGTTGTGGGAATTTTACTAATTGTAGATCGAGTATTAATATCAATGATTTGAATGTAAGTAAGCCCATATTCTCTAATTTCAGGTTCCCATTCATATGGGTAAGTCCATCCATATTCACCTATGATAATTCCAATTTTTCCATCTTTTGATATAGTTGTTTTCCCAGGAAGTTCATATAGATATTCATCTGTAGTATAAAATGGTGGTATTATTTCCCATAAATAATCCATTTTAACCCTAGATTCGGAAAAATTATCAAAATTTGTTATTTGAGAAGTCCAATGCGGATTGCTGATTAATTTATGAGAACAATTATAATTAATTCCAAATTGAAATCTA
>JAHLWH010000151.1 GCA_019058015.1 Promethearchaeota archaeon
CATCTATATCGAATATTACTATCTTATGCATTTATTTAATCTTTTAGCAAAGTCAAGCTATTATTATTGTGTTCCGGTCACAATGAACAATCTCAGCATTAAAACTGGATTCTAATATTAATTGGGGCAAGATCATTTAATAAAATGGAAGTAAGTTAAGCAAAAAAGCAATATAATAGAGAATTAGTATAAATTTGCAGAAATTCTTGCTTTAAGAGGGCGAGTAATTTATCTTTATCATCCCCCTCTGCATCTTTTGTGTTTTTTCCTATTTGAGAAATATCTAGGGCGGAGTTCTTTTATCTCTTCTTCGTCTAGTTGCTTTACTTCTCGGTAGGTCATTCTTCACCTTTACTCCAAATATTATTACCCCTTATATGGAAGCGGTGCGCTTTTTACTAACCAGAATCTAAAATATTCCCATATACTTTAGTCTTTTAGTAATATCAGTATTTAATGTAACTTTAATTAATTTCGGAGGAAGGAATTTTACAAAAATAGAGGTATCATAATTCTTTTAACAATTCTTCTTTAAGGATGGCAAGTAATCTCTTTTTTTCATCCCCATCTATTTGTTTTATATCTTTTCCTATTTGTAATATATCATAGGGATGCTCTTCTAAGACCTGTTGTCCTTTTTGTTCCTTTTCATCCTTTTTTGAACTACTCTCATAAGAAAAGTTCATCAAACAAATATACCTCAAATTTCATTTATCGACAAAATTTATAAATGTATGCCAAAGATTCATTTTCCGTGTTAGTGTTTCTTCCCTTTTTTTCCCGAGAGAAAAAGGAATAATATAAATCTATTGATTAATTATTTTTTCATACTTATGCCATATCTCAATTTTAAAGGAAAAAAAATTTATTATCAGCTTAAAGAAAATAACGTAGCAAGTTTGCAAAATAAGGGATTAATTTTTATTCATGGGTCAGGGAGTATTTCGCTCATTTGGCAAAATCAGATTGATGGTCTAAATCTTGATTATAAATTAATAGTGGTTGACCTCCCTTCACATGGAAATTCTGACAAATTTTTAATATCAGAAATTACCCTGGACCTTTACGTTAATGTTATTGAAAAATTGAAAGAATCTTTAAAATTAGAAAAAATAATTTTATGTGGGCATTCATTAGGTGGTGCTATTATATTATCCTATTATTTAAAAAATCCTAATGATATTGAATCTTTAATTTTATGTGCTACAGGCGCTCGATTACGGACTAGCCCCGTTATATTCCAACAACTCACAGATGATTATAAACAATATCTGAATAATATACGTCAAACAGCATTTCATAGAAAAACTCCTAAATCAATTATTGATACCTATAGAGAACAACTCTCTAAAGTCGACCCCCAAGTCATTTATAACGATTTTAAAATATGTGATGGTTTTGATGTCTTTCCTGAGATTTCAAGAATCAGTGTCCCATGCTTGATTCTATGTGGAGATAGAGATATTTTAACCCCTCCGAAGTATAGTCAATACTTCCACACTAATATTAAAGATAGTAAATTACATATTATACAACAAGCGGGGCATATGGTAATGTTAGAAAAACCCCAACTAGTAAATCAATACATCCAAGAATTTACAGAGACTTTATAATCAAAACATTTAAAATAAAGAATTTAATTATTATTTTATCAAAAATCATTATAATTTTTAAAATTAAGAAATAAGATTATGAAAATCGGTTATGTTCAAACATCTCCAATTTTTGGTGAAAAAGAGCAAAATTTTAACCAAGTTGAAGGATTGTTAGTTAATGTAAAAGCAGATCTTATTGTATTACCTGAGCTTTTCGCTACAGGCTATACATTTGTATCCACGGAAGAGGCAAAAGATCTGGCAGAAAGTTTAAATGGGAAAACAGCCCAATTTTTACAAAAAATGGCTAAAATTACGGGTGCTGTGTTCGTTGGGGGTTTAATTGAAGAGGAAAATAACAAAATCTTTAATTCTGCGATGTTAGTTTCTGAAAAAGGTGTAATTGGTACATATAGGAAAATTCATCTCTATTATAAAGAGAAATTATGGTTTTCACCAGGAAATCAACCATTAAAAGTTTATAAAATAAATGATTTTAAAGTTGGGATAATGATTTGTTTCGACTGGATTTTCCCTGAGACTGCTCGAACGCTTGCACTTTTAGGGGCTGATATTATTGCTCATCCTTCAAACCTAGTACTACCTTATTGTCAAAAAGCCATGACAACACGCTGTTTAGAAAATCGAGTTTTTGCCATCACTTCAAATCGAATTGGTCAAGAAAAACGTGGTTTAGATAATTTTTCCTTTACAGGAGCTAGTCAGATTACATCTTTTAACGGTGATGTCCTCTCTTCCGCCCCAATTGATAAAATTCACGCCGATTTTGTTGAAATTGAAGTTAAAAAGGCTAGAGATAAAAAAATCAATGAATTTAATGATATTATTGCAGACAGACATCCACAATATTACCTTAAATAAAGGAATTTAATTGTGGAATTCAAATTTTTTAATTCAATATAGAATAAAGAGAAAAACAGAATCTAAAAAATTAATTTATGATTTTCTTTATTTATAATGGTCATTCTCCAATTATAATCAAAATCTTTCTGTCTTTATCCATTTATATATCCCTTATTCTTTAATTCCAATTAATTTGTCTAGATCGATATATAAAATAAATAGGTATTTGACTTTAAAATTAAATTAATGGAAAGACAGTTATATTTTTCGACAATGAAAGGTTTAACGTTTGTAAGTTCCGATAATGGATATTGCCCGAAATGCATGAAATTTATCAGAGAGGTTTCAGATGGCACAATTATTAAATGAGTAGGAATTGATTAAATTAATTTTCCGAAATAAAAATTTTTCTATTCAAATAACTTGAATTTACAGATTATAATATAAAGATGATGTTAGAAAATTAGTTGATTATTAGATGAGTGAAATTTCAAAATCTTCTAGATCAAAAAAGGTAATGAAAGAAAAGAAGGGAAAAAAAGAAAAATCGGAAGAAATAAAGAAAATAGCAAAGCAAGAGGGAGAAAAACCCTCTTCGATAAGTAATAATAAAGAAGAATTATCGGAAGAGAGAACAGCTCAAGAAGCCATAAGAAGTAAATTAATAGAAAATAGATATGAGAGAAGTTTATTGGAAATGGATTCTATATCCTCAAGTGAATTACAAGAAGCTTCAGTTATTCACCACGTATTGGAAGATGAATTATCTGAATTAGATGGAGAATTATCGGAAATAAATTCTTCCCTTGAAGTGTATGCCAAGGTCATATCTGAGCATTACCGCCAAGAGATTCAGCGTGCTTTTAAAGAATTCGGATTTAAATCCAAACAACTACGCTTAGGCGGAGACTTTAGCTTTAAAAGGTCTGATTTTGAAAATGATGACAAATTTGAAGAAATTGTTAATTCTAGGGGGCAGTATCTATGGTATGGTTTAGTATATAAGATTACTGAAATATTACCTGGAAATCTTGAAGGTGAAACCATAGCTGGTTTTACTACCAGTTCTATGAGTTCTCGATGGGCTAATTATGTTCTTAAGGCTGTATTTCAGCAGGGTAAAGGTGGAAAACTCCATAAATTAATTTATGATTTCTTATATCAAGTTGGCTTTGAAAATCTTAGAATCAATAGAAAATATAATTGGAGATTAATTTTTGGTTTATTAGATTCCAGATTTAAAAGGACACCAGTAGAAATCCATTTTTCCCTTAATTCTTTAAGATTGGGTGAAGCCAATTACATTGCAGATCATGATTTAATTAATTCTGGTCTTAATATAAAATCTGGAGGAGAAGGTGGAAGAGATAAAAAAGATCTACCAATGATATCAATTGCTTATTATATTTCATTAGGTTATATGGAAAATGAGATTCAAAAAAAGCTTAATGACTATGGTATTAGGTGTAATGTGAATATGGTTAGAAGGCGAATTCGTGAATATTGGGGGTCATTTGAAGAAGCTCAAATAAAATTTTTAAGACCTGTTTTTTATATGTTTTTAAAAAATCATTTTGATTTACATGAAATAAATAATGCTTTTAATCGATTTACTCTTGGATATATTGAAACTATGTTTGGGAATAAATCTTATAAGGATCTTAAAAAACTTGTTGATACAGAAAACCTACTCGATTTACCAGTTATTAATAAACTTGACGGTTGGGAAGGAATAACTAAATTACGTATTCCAGCCGATCTTTTAAGAGTATTATTATTAGAATACGCGACAATGAATAAAGCCATTAAAGATTTAAGAGTTCAGAAATTTTTACAAGAATATGAGTGTTCATATTATCGATACGCTTTTATAAGACAAATACACAATCAATTAGGACAACCAACTTGGGAGGAAGCTCGTAAAGAGTTTGTTTTACCATACATAATTAAAGATTTTAGAAGTGATCAATCTTTTAGTACGATTTATCAAAATTACGGTTGGAGCGAATCGTATGCTAAAGATCATAATAGGATTAGTCAAACAATTTTTTTGGGGATGAAGTCAACTCAAGTACGACAATTTTTAAGAGACCATCCCACAATTGATACTTATGATGAGTTTAAAGAATTATTTTTAAATGAAAAAGCAAGATCGTTGGAAGACCTCCCTCTTACTATTTTAAATGAATTAATTTTTAAACATGTTGATATTGATAAAGCACAGCAAGAACTTAATTCAATGGGGTATGGCACCTTTAATTTTCGAGAACAGGTTGAGAGATATTATTCTTCTTGGCGAGATGCGTTTAAGGAAGTTAAAATTCCTTTCCTAATTAATACATTTAGGCGAGGAAAAGACCCTATAGAATCATATATAATGATTGGTTATAGTAGAGTAAGTGCCACCTATCATAATAATATATCTAAACGCTTATTTTTTGGGGCAAATACAGAAATGGTTCGCTTGTTTTTGGATATGAACCCACAAATTTCAACATTGGAAAATTTTGAAATTGCATACAAGCAAGGCTTTTTAGAAAAAAAAGATTAAGATAAATTATCTTGCGTTAAGTTATATATAGTAAAAATTAAATCATGCCAAGAAGATACATATATGGCCCCTTTCCATCAAGACGATTGGGACTCTCATTAGGCATAAATATATTATTTAATTACAAAATTTGCACTTATAATTGTGTGTATTGTGAAATTGGTTTAACAAAAAAAGAAAATTTAGTTTCTCCAAAATGTAGAATAAAAAATTCTCCAACACTGAATTTTAGAAAAGAATTAGTTTCAATTTTGAAATATATTCCCCATTTAAACAGTTTAAGCTTTACAGGCTATTATGGAGAACCAACTTTAAACGAAAATTTATTAAATTTCTACACAATTACTTTAGATGTAAGAAAAGAAATGAAATGGACTTCCGAACCTCCTCTAATCACGCTTTTTACTAACTCAAGTACTTTATATTCAGATGAGATTCGGGAAAGAGTGAAACATTTTGATCTTGTATTAGCAAAATTAGATGTTGCTAATGATGATGATTTCAAAAGAACAAATCGTCCTCATAAAACTGCTCCGAATATTGAGACAATAATTGAAGATCTCGCTAAATTAAAAAAAGAAATGCCTACGGGACATAAATTAGCAATTCAGTGCTTAATTTTTAATTCTAATAAGAAAGAGTTCATATCTAACAATACTCCAAAAAACATTAATGATTTGGCTTATGCTCTTAAAAAAATTAAACCAGATATAGTGCAAGTCTATTCTATAGCAAGAATGCCTGCAAATTATTTCGTTTTTTCGATTGATGATAAAAGAAAGCAAGAAATTGTCAATACATTCAGAGATGTTATTAAAGATAATGACGTATATGTGAGATATTACTAGATTTATTTTTAAATAGATTTTTAGCATAAAGTCTTTTCAGATTTATGCCATAATTTAGGGAATAAAGCTCCAGTTCGTTGTCGATATTCGCAATATTTATCTCCAAAACGTTTAATGAGATCTTTTTCCTCGTAGTGAATCATAATTGGAACATATGTTAATATAAAAATAAACATGATTAATACGAGAAACCATGAATTAACAGCGAAAGCAATAGCAACAAATATTGGAAACTCACCAAGAGATTGTGGATGTCGAACATAATTATATATCCCACCATACATTTCTGTTTCTTTTGACGGACGTAGAGACTCGGACCCAGCATCTTTCACACCTTTAAACATAATTATTAAACCAGGAACAACAATCGCAATGCATATACCTATACCCGCCACAATATTCGGATGTATTATCCAATTTAATGAAGGAATAGGAAACCATATCCAGAGCAAGATATTAACGACAGTAATGAATTCAAAAAGTCCAGCTAAAGATCGCAATATCATACAATCCTTCCATGCTCGTTCACCTCTTTTTTCCTTTCTTTTCATTGGCTGGATGCTTAACATATAAAAATAACAAAAAATGAGAGCACTAAGAATCAATGAAATGAAATTTATCCATTCTATCATAATAGACAAATTATACTACTTTAAGATTTATTCTCCCAACAAGAAAGATATTATATAATATAATGATACATATATAAGTATGGTTTTTATAAATTCTGAAGGGAAATTTAACGAAAATTCTTATCTTATAGATGGACAGTTATTTCGATTGACTGGAGCCATGGCTATCTACGTAATTGAGAACAATGGAATGCGGATGATGATCGATACTTCATCAGAAATAGCAACTAGAAAAATTGTAAAAAAATTGAAAGAATTTGGGCTATTTCCAATCCATAAATTATTATTGACTCATTCTCATTGGGATCATGTACAAGGTGTTGGTAAGTTAAAAAAATTAATTGGGGATTTTGAAGTTTTAGCTTCAGAAAACGCTATAGAAGACTTGAAAAACCCAGAAAGGATGAGTGAAACCTATGAAATTACTGTGAATCCAGTAGAAAATGTCATACCATTAAAAGAAGGAGCAAAAATTGATTTAAATGGTTTAGAATTGGAAGTTATAAATGTTTTTGGACATTCATTGGATTCTATTGCAATATTTGATAAGAAAAATAAAAATATTTTTCTGGGAGAAACTATTCATCATAAATGGGATCACGACACTATTATACCAAATTTTATGCCGCCCGATTTCAATGAAAAAGAACTCATTAACACGATTGAAAAATTGAGAAAAATGAGGGAAAATTTAAATTCAATTTCTTTATCTCATTTTGGAGTATGGACAGATGAAGATTTGGACAAAATTTTCAACAATATGGAAGAAATTCATTTTAAAACAAAGGATGCGTTCATTAAATGGTATAATGAAAATCCATCGGCAGAATATGTAACAGCGAAATATCAGGAAACTTTTATACCAGATTCGAAAATAATTACTATTGAGAACATACATGGATTGCAATTAATGATTTCATGGTTAATAAAAGGTTTAAAATTGAGCGGATTTATCAAATAAAAATTTTTTAAACAAAAATGTACTTTATTATTTAATTAACACCTTTAACTCATGAGATTATGGAAGAAATGTATATCATTGGAGTTGATATTGGGGGCACATGGATAAGGGTTGGAATTTGTGCAGCTGACCTTAAGGAGGAAAAAATAAAGCACAAAATTGCCAGAACTGGAAAAGAAAGCCCATATTCAATTAGTACTTCGGTCTGTGAGATACTGAATCAATTATTAATTGAGAATAATATTGAAAAAGAGTATATAATTGGAATTGGTTTAGCTTCTGCTGGTCCCCTTGATTTAGATAAGGGTGAAATATTTAATAATGCAAATTTAGGTTTTAAAATAATCCCTTTAAAAAAGCCAATTGAAAAAAAATTTCCAGAGATACCTATTTATTTTATTAATGATTGCAACGCCGCTGTTTTGGGTGTTCATTATTTTGAAGCAGAAGAATATGAGAAAGATAATTTAGTTTATATTACAATCTCAACTGGAATTGGTGGTGGTGTAATTTGCAACGGACATTTACTACTTGGAAAGGAAGGGAATGCGGTGGAAGTAGGTCATGGATTGGTTGCCCCAAGAAGTAAAATTCAATGTAATTGTGGTTCCTATGGATGTTGGGAAGTGTTTAGTTCGGGAACTGGGGTTAGAAATCGAGCTTTAGAAGCGATAAGTGAAGGGAAATTAAATATAGATATTCTACTAGAAATTGTAAATAATGATATTACAAAAATTACGGCGAAAGAAATATTTCAAGCAGCTCGGAAAGGTGATAAGCTTTCAAAAAAAGTTATAGATGACTGTGTTTTCTACACGACGGTTGGTTTTGGCTTAGTTAATAATTTTTATGATTGTTCGACTATATATGTGGGTGGTGCAATGATGAAAGACCATGAGCAAATACTTCCTCCAATAATTAAGCAATTTAAAGAGAATCCTATTATTTTCACAATTAATAATCCACCAGAAATAAAGCTTACAAAATTAGGCGATGATGTCGGTTTAAGAGGGGCTTTGGCCTTAGTTAAATACAAGACTGAGAATCATAAAGTAATTTCTTAAATTTAAATAAAAGTTATATTATCATTCATCTTTTAATTCATATTGCTATGAAAAACGATAATTTAATAATAACACCCAGTGGAATCCGGGGAATAGTCGGAGAAGGATTAACTGTTCCAGCTGTTATTAAAATAGTTTCTGCTTTTGGACAATGGATTCAAAAATTTGGGAATAAAGTAATAATTGGAAGAGATACTCGCATTTCTGGTGAGATGCTTGAGTCTGCAGTGATCTCAGCTCTGGTTTCAGTCGGGTGTAAGGTAATTAATTTAAGTATATGTC
>JAHLWH010000152.1 GCA_019058015.1 Promethearchaeota archaeon
AAGCCAGACTTGGTAATTTACTTTCTGTTAAGGAAGAACTTAGTTTAGAGTATGCGTTATCACAGGTTTTCTCTCCTAAACAAAAGGAGTTGTTTTTAAAAAAACTAAAACGAGAAAGATTAACAAAGACTGAGGCAGAATATTTCTCAAGAGTGGTGAAGAAGAAAGTTTTGGCTTTAGCCAACTCTGAATTACATCGTTTATCTCGAAGACTTATAGAGTAATCTAACTCGGAATGTAGCCTATAATTAGTGACGATAGGTTTTGTCAAGACTTTTATAAGTGACATTAAATTTTAGTGAAATAGTGAATTAGTATATTGGTAAAATAGTAAAATTATAGTTAAAAAAACTGTCCCACCAAGTGCATGAACTCTTCCGACTTAGTAAAAATAAAACTTGACAAATCATAATTTTTAAGTTATTACTTCGTTAATATGCGGTGTATCTTTTGGAAATCAGGATATGACATCAAAAATGTTCAGGAGCTTTTAGGTCACAAAGATGTTAGCACAACGATGGTTTATACTCATGTATTGAATTGTGGAGAAAGAGGAGTTCTCAGCCCAGTAGATAGACTATTGAATTCAATACCGTGTGAGGAGTCGGTTTATACTGCAGAAAATGCAATATAAGTAGAACTGAACTATGCGTAATTTTTGCCGTAATAGCAATGATATAAATGGATTTATGTGTCAATTATTTAAAATCTTATACTGCAAAAATCGCAGTATTTGTCAGATTGCTTAGGCAGTCTAACACATGTTATGCGGCAAGCAATTTGATAATTTATTTTTACAGGAAAATAGTAAAACTGATATTTCAATTTTTATAATGAGATAAAACAATATTTATTATTGGAGGAAGCAAAAATGAGAACAATAACCACAGTAATATTAGCATTGATGCTCTTTACTTTTGTCGGCTGCGGAAACCAGGATAAATCGCCCCAGCAGTCAGCAGAGTCACAAACAACCGTATCAGTTCCCAAAGTAGACCTTCACTCGGCAGTAGTTTTAGGGGATCTTGAAGCCATACGTCAGCACATTAAGGCCGGTTCTGACTTAAATGTATTAGAGCCCTCGCGTGCGTCCACACCCCTGATCACGGCTGCAGCCCTCGGCAAGACTGAAGCTGCCAAAATCCTGATAGATGCCGGGGCTGACCTGAACTACCAAAACAACGATGGATCAACTGCTCTTCACACTGCCGCTTTCTTTTGCCGTATTGAGATCGTAGAAGCCCTGCTGGCAAAAGGTGCCGACAAATTATTAAAAAACAGGATGGGAAAAACAGCGTATGAAATTGTAAATCTTCCGTTTGAGGATGTTAAAGGTGCCTACGATGCCATAGGGGCCGAATTAAAACCAACAGGATTAAAGTTAGACTATGATCATATTAAAACTACCCGACCCAAAATTGCGGAGATGCTGAAATAGAAGCAGCTTAAAGATGAATTTACCTAGAAATGAATGATAAGGAATAATCAAGGAAAACGAATCGGAACATTACTAGTCTTATCAGCAGTTTCGAAATTAGCCGTATTATTCTAACTGCTTGTGAACTTGATATATTCACTCAAATTCATTCAGGAACAAATGCAGCTGAATAGTATTGAATCTGGTTATTTAGCCTGCAAATCAGACAAATGAAAAATATATCGGTTTTAATATGAAAAGAACGATTCTTTTAATTTCAATTCTTTCATTATTACTTGTCAGTTGTAAACACGATCCTTCCAGTCAATACACTTATCGTCCTCCTGAGAATATTAATGATGGATTTGATGTTGGCTCTTTAGATGAAGTGAATATTGATTTAGTGTTGATTGTAAAGGCAGTGGATAGCATATACCAGGGCAAATATAAAGAAATACATTCTATGCTTATTTTTAAGGATGACAAGCTGGTATTTGAAGAGTATTTTAAGGGGCATAAATTCAAATATGATAATGCTAACCATCACGGTGAATTGGTGACCTGGGACAGGACTACGTTACATAGTGTTATGTCTGTGACCAAAAGCATTACTTCGGCCTGTATTGGAATCGCAATAGAAAATGGATTTATAGAGAGTGTTCATCAATCCATATTTGATTATTTACCGGAATATCAGCACCTGAATAAAGATGGGAAAGATAAAATCACCATCGAACATCTGTTAACAATGACCTCCGGATTAGAGTGGAATGAGTGGGCTCTGCCTTATAGCAATCTGAAAAATGACGCTATTATGTTATCTCTAGTCGAAGACCCAATTACTTATGTTTTGAACAAACCACTGATAGATGAACCCGGGAAAAGCTTTAATTATGCTGGTGGATCAAATACTCTTTTGGGTGAGATTATTAAGAATGCAACAAAAATGAACATTGATGAGTTCTCCGGAAAATACTTGTTTGAGCCCTTAGGCATTGCTCCGTATTACTGGTCACAATACAAAAATGGTGTGGTTGACGCAGCTGGTAGTTTAAAAATCACGCCTCGGGATATGGCTAAAATTGGTGTGACATTTCTAAATAAAGGTGTTTGGAATGGGAAACAAATTATTTCCGAACATTGGGTCGACAAAAGTGCCGTTTCATATCCCGGTAATAGTTGGTGGAATGATTGGGATGATCATTGGGGATTGAGAGGTTATGCCTATATGTGGTGGACACATC
>JAHLWH010000153.1 GCA_019058015.1 Promethearchaeota archaeon
GCTGAACAGTCAATAAATAACATGGCAGCAAATTTAGTGAATTTACCAAAAAACGAGATATTATCGCTTAAAGGGCAGTTAGTACTAACAGTATTGTTTTACTTGATTAATTTTAAGTTAATTATCAATTAGTTACATTTAGCATACTATTTTTTTTCCATTTCAATCAATAGACTTAAATAATTAACTGCCTTAATCAACTTTGATCAATTTTGATCACCATTTCCAAACAAAATGTAAAAAAATGGTAGAAATTATATGAATAAAGCAAAATTTTTGAAAAAGAGTATTTTATTCGCAATAATAGGTATCATGGCGTTTAGTTTAATTCCCGCAGTTAGCGCAGGCGTTCCTGGTCACATGAAAGAGCGCCCTTGGTACAATAATCTTCTAATGGCTTGGTGGTTCAATGACCCCGGTTTTGAGTTTAGCGCTTCAGAAGACCTCTATTTTAGAATAGGCTGGTTCTCAACTGAAGAAGAAATAGAAAATGATTTGGCTCCTAAACATCCATGGAAATTTAAACTCTTTATTAACGATGAGGAAATCGATTTAGATAGATATGGTGTTTGGGCTAATAGAAGTTTGGGAATAACAAAAGTCTCCTACTTTTATCACGTCTTTGGACCGGGATATTTTGAAGTGGAAGGAGAATACCTTTTAAGATTTGAATTCTGGGTAAGACGACCTTACCAAGGAGATGGCAAGAATTATTGGAGAATTTTTGTGGATTATTCGACTGGTTGGGAATTTATCGCTGAGTATAATTTAAATATTATTGCATAAAAATTAGATAAATTAAATCAAACCACAAAATTAATTACAGAAAAGTAGTAATAAGTATATTAAAAAAAGACTTTAAGAACGTATTCGTATATTAATTTGCTACTTTCAAATTTTTTTTAATTTTTTTAAAAAGCTCAGTTCTTAACCCTCTTTATTACTATCTTTGAATATCAAAATCTAAGAGGAGTTCGTCTGCGTACTCTTCCAACCAATTTATTAGCTCTACACTCCATTTTGAAAGCGCTTTTTCAAAAGAGCGATTATATAGACTATGCTTACGCCTTATTAATCCATTTCCGCGATAGTGCCGAATAGAGCTATTTGAAATGTTAATGTCTATATTATGGTCGATTTTTTGAAGATATTCTGTTATACCTCGAACTGCAGTCTCTTTATTCTCATTATTAATTATCTCTATTGCTGTAAGAATTTGATACATTCTACTTCATCAGGGATTAATTTTAAGAATGAAAATTTTTTATAATAGCGAATATACTCAAACAATTTTAAATAATTTTATAATAAAGTTAATGAATTAGAGTATTAACGTGCCTCGAAATAAGTTAAGTGTTTATTTCAAAATTGAATAAAAATTCATTAAAGACGCTTTGGAATCTGGCGTCTCCGTCTTAAAAGCATCGGAAAATTCGCCGCAAGATGGTTTTACCACAATCGCTGAGTTAAGACCAAAAAAAGAAATAAAGCTTAAAATGGGGAAAAAGCAGTTAAAAAATATGATAAAGGCTTTACCTGCTGTTGCTGGAAATTACAAATCTTCCTATCTATATTAGTATAATAGGATTTATTGGTATGGTCATTGCACTTATCCTATTTTTTTTTGTTAATCGAGAAAATACTTACCTTTCGAGGGTTGTTGAAATTCAAGAAGAAAGAGGTCATAAAGTTATTACTACAGGTCCTTATAGAATTGTAAGACATCCAATGTATTTAGCCGTTATTATTTTATATATTTCTCACTGCATTGCACTTGGGTCGTTATTTTCGTTAATACCATGTGCATTTGTAATTATAACGTTAATTCTCCGCACAATTCACGAAGATAAAATGTTACATAACCAACTTGAAGGCTATAAGGAATATGCTCAAAAAATTCGCTATAAACTGATTCCATGCATATGGTAAAAAATTATGATATAAAAAAAATGAGATAAATTATTGAATAATCTTTTTTTATTTATTATTTTAAACTCTGTTCATTACTAATTAAATAAGGACTACTCTAAATCTTCTAAAACAGGGTGATCTTCAAGAAAATCACAACTTAAACCTAATTTTTCAAAATACTTGCATAATGCGATACAAGCAAATTTTTCCGTCGAGTAATGAGTACCTCCAATTACATTTATCCCTTTCTCTTTCTCAAACTCATGTGTTTTTTGACTATATTCATTAATAGCAGTTATTCCTGTTATATATGTATTAATTCCGAGATCTAGGATTTCTTGAATGATATCGATTTCATTTCCGCCTCCTGATATTAACGCAACTTTTTGGTCTTGAATCTCATCTGAACCGTATTTCCATAATTTTGTCTTATGTCCTACTCTAGAACTCAATTTATCAGCTAATTCTTCTGGAGTTTTTAAATCTGTCTTTCCGTAAATTCCAACCTTCACACCATAATATTCATAAAATTCTCCTTCTGGAGTTATTTCTAAAGCTTTAGCTAAATTTATTGTTGTTGAATATTCTCCATTCTTATCTAATGGAACATGGATTGTATATATTGAAATTTTCTGTTCTTTTAATTTTGGGAGCAATTTTAGATTAATATCTAGGAAGACTGGTGTGTTTCTTATATCCCAAATCATCGGATGGTGAGTGACTAAAAGAATATCTTCTTTACCCAATTCTAAAATTTTATTTAAGACATTATTACTAGGAAAAACTGCAGTATATACAGAATTAATTTCTTGAGAATTATCTAACAGAATTCCCATATAACGTTTTTTAAAATTATCACTAATATATTCGTTGAAATCCATTACGGACCAATCATCCCTGCAAAGATCAAGCTCGAAATCTATATCGAGTTTTTTATATAACTTATTTGCGTTCATTATCTTTTCCTAAAATTCAATTTATTATATATATATAACTTATTTTTTCAAGAAGTTAAGTTTTTATGCCCAGAAAATGTTTCCACTTTTTATATTTTCTATTCTGGTTCGGTGCTTAAGCGCAGAAACTGCTTGGACAGATTCTTTTATTGAATGAAATACTGGTATATTAGCAAGTTCTAAAGACTCTATTATTAAAGAATACTTCGAAACATATGGTATAAAACAAACCAATGGCTTATTTTTGGTTGATATTATATTAGCAACTCTTCTCCCGATTTGAAATGAAATATTGGGCGGATAAGGGAGCAATAATAATATAATACATTCAATTCTTTCAATATCAGACAAATAACGGATAATATCCTCAATATCTTTATCAAGAACTGACCCAGTTAAATCAATAGGATTATTAAAAGAAGCAATTTTTTGAGCTACAGGATTCATTAATCCTTTTAAATCTTTTTTCTCTTGATCTGTAAACTCTACGGCGTTTAACCCGTATTTCCTCAGCATATCACTGGCCAAAACACCATGTCCTCCAGAAACCGATACTATTGCAACATCTCCATACGTTATTACATTTTCGCCAAAAGGGTTTTTTCGATGAGAAAGGACATCGTAAACTTTTAAACTCGTTAATAATTCTCTTTCTGAATTTGGTTGAATTATTTGATATTGCCTTAACGCAGCTGAAATGATTTTAAAGTCTCCTGCCAAGCTGGCAGTATGAGACTGAGTTGCGACTTTTCCCTCGCTCGTTTTCCCTCCAAAAAATGTAATAACCGTATCTTCTGATTCTTTTGCTAGCCTTAGAAATTCTCTTGCTTTATCCTCTTTAAATCCTTCTAAATAAAATGCAATATTAGTTGTTTCTTTATCAATTTTGCTAAAATATTCTAATAACATAATCTCATCAACAACTGCTCGATTACCAATAGAAACTGCGGTAGAGACTCCTATATTTCTCTCCTTGAATTTTACAAAAAATTGGTCTATTAGAATGCCTCCAGATTGGCTTATTAGAGCTACAGAACCCTTTGGAGGTTTTGTAATACGTTCTGTAGGTAAGAATATCGTATCAACTAAGGAAGGTGCGTAAACCCCAATGCAATTAGGTCCAAGAACGGCTATATCATTTTCAAAGGCTATTTTCTCTAATTTCTTTTGGCGTTTTATTCCTTCTCCTCCAATTTCAGCAAAACCGCCACCAATGATAACACTCGCGGGAATTCCTAGATCTGCACAGTTTTGTATATATCCTAACGTGTCATCTGGTCCGATTGCTAATACTAATATATCAGGAATTTCTGGCAATTTATCTAAACGGTCATATAATTTAATTCCCTCAATTTCTCCACCACCAGGATAAATTCCGTAAACTTGTACATTCATTTCGAATTCATTTTTAAGTAAAATAATGCGACCTGGACTAAGATGATTTCTCTTTGAAATTCCAACAACTGCAATAGATTTCGGTTTAAATAACTTCTCTAAATCCATTTTAACCAGAACATTATTGTGGTTTTCATTAATTTATATTAGTTAATGATTAACTCATATTTATTTTTGTCCTAAGTCAGTTTAGAGAGAGAATTCAATAGTAAAAATACGTAAGGATTGA
>JAHLWH010000154.1 GCA_019058015.1 Promethearchaeota archaeon
GTCGTTATTATTCCAATACGTTGTCTCGGACCAAATTCAGGGGTAACAAGCAATCCAAGTTGCCCTATTATTCCAATATTTGCAGCCACAGCGTGGTAAGGAAATAATAATTTTCCACCGAAAGGATGGTGTGCTTCAGCTTTATAGCCTTGTTCTTGTAAGTAGTTTGTTAGTTCGATAACAATATCTCCTAATTCTTTATAGACTCTAAAGGCTTCTATTGCGCAGAAATAACTTGGAGCCGTTTTGATTTGTTCCCAGTCTAGCTCCATACCAAGCACAATGGCATTTTTTCCATAAACAGTGAGATTTTTAAAAATATAATTTTGATTAACCGTTGTATATTCGATTAAGTCTGCACCTAATTGTTTAGCTTTTTTTTCAAAATTGCCCCAAAATTCTTGCGTTGTTGCTGTTTTAGTTTTGTTTTTATTTCCGTATTTTGTTTTACGTGCTATATCAAATCCAATAATAGTCTTTCTGATATATTTACTAAATATTTTTAGATCTTTTGGTGGAATAACTCCTTTTAATTTCATCTGAAAGAGTTTTTTAGGCATTATAAACTCACAGCTATCATTTTGACCGATATAAGTAGGGTCAATTTTTTCATTTTGCAATTTATTAACACCTTCCTTGAATATATAAGAACATATGTAGTATATTAAAAATATTTTGCTAAACCCCACCTTAAAAAAGCTTTAAAGGTAGTTAATTTTTAAAAAAGAATAAAATAAGATTAGGTATGAACTTTTTTATTATAAAAATGTTTTTATTATAAACGGGAATCTGAATAATTGAAGGAAATCGAAATGATAAACATTAAAGATCACTCGATTCAGACATAAAATTTAACAAAATTATTAAATATAATAACATCTAATCATTATAATTATAGAAAATCAATGTGAAAAAAATTTGAAATTAAGAAAAAATAGAATTAAAATCAAGCAAAAGGGAGTCACATGGGTGAAATACGGTCTATTAATGATTTTAATAGCTGGGATTTTAATGTCATATGCAGTTGTGCACCTCCCAATACAAGAAAAATTCAATGAAAGTTTAGATTCTACTCCTATAGTGAGTGCGCAGTCGGTATCCCCCATGTTGCTAGGTAGGTATAATGATACTTACAGTTTATCGGATGGTGTATATGTTTTTGGTGATATCGCATATGTAGCTGATCAAGCAGATGGCTTGGAAATCATTAATGTGAGTGACTCGTCCAATCCTAAGTTATTGGGCAAATATGGTGATGATAACAATGCTTCACGGGCGGTATATGTTACTGGTGGGATAGCTTATGTGGCAGATGAGGATGATGGCTTAGAAATCATTGATGTGAGCGATCCAACTAATCCTGCTTTACTGAGCAAGTATGGTGATATCTCAAATGTTTTTAATGAGACATTCGATGTTTATGTTTCTGGTGGGATCGCTTATATAGCGGATGGCAATAACGGGTTGGAAATTGTTAATGTGAGTGATCCAACTAACCCAACTAAGCTTGGAGATTTTGATGATGGGGGTTATGCGCAAAATTTATTTCTATCAGGAAATCTTCTTTATGTGGCTGATGGATTGTTTGATGGACTAGAAATTATTAACGTGAGCGACCCGACTAATCCTACCGAACTTGGGTATTTTATTGGTGGAGGTTATGCAATAGACGTGTTTGTTTCTGGAAACCTTGCTTATGTGACTGGAGATGATGACGGTTTAAAAATTATTGATGTGAGTGATCCGACTAATCCCGCTTTACTGAGTCAGTTTGATGATGGAGGTGAAGCATTTGGATTATATATTTCAGGAAATATTGCTTATGTGACGGATGGTAACTACGGATTAGAAATAATTGATGTGACCGATCCGACCAATCCAACCGAACTGGGGTATTTTGAGGATGGAGGTTATGCACGTGATGTATTTGTATCAGAAAATATCGTTTATGTGGCGGATTGGCATGATGGATTGGAAATAATAGATATTGGATTTATTAGTGGGCAATGGCTAGCACCGTCATTGATGGGCAAGTTTGGAGATAAAGACAATTGGTCACGAGGTATATTTGTTTCCGGAAGTGTCGCTTATTTGGCGGATCAGGACGATGGTCTAGAAATCATCAATGTGAGCGACCCGACCAATCCTACCGAACTAGGTAGATATGGGAATATAAATAATTTTTCGATGGGAGTATATGTTTCTGGAGGTATTGCTTATGTAGCTGATTTTACAGATGGGCTAGAAATAGTTAATGTGAGCGACCCAACCAAGCCTAATAAGTTGGGAGATTTTCATGACGGTGGTCTTACGTATGATGTATTTATATCTGGAAACCTTGCTTATTTAGCTGATAACGAAAGTGGTTTAGAAATTATTAACATAAGCGACCCGACTAACCCCACTTTAATGGGTAAGTTTGGTGATAATTATAATGAATCAAGGGAAGTATATGTTTCCGGAAATATCGCTTATTTAGCGGATAAAGCAGATGGTCTGGAAATTATTGATGTGAGTGACCCGACTAATCCCACATTACTGGGCAAGTACGGTGATGATAATAATGATTCAATGGGAATATATGTTTCTGGTAATATTGCTTACGTAGCAGATAATAATGATGGTTTGGAGCTTATTGATGTAAGCAACGCGACCAATCCCATCAAACTGGGAAATCTTTCTTATGGAGTTAGTGCATATGATATATTTGTGTCTGGATATGTCGCCTATGTAGCGGATTTGGGAGATGGTTTGGTAATAATCAATGTGAGTGATCCAACTAATCCTAAAATGATTAGCGAATATAATGGAGGTTATATTGCTTCATTTGAGATATATGTTTCTGGCGGGATAGCCTATGTGGCAGCTTGGACAGATGGTTTGGTAGCTTTTGATCCTGGATGCGATAACGACGATGATGGCTTATCGAATATTCAAGAAATTAAATTTTATTTTACCAATGTGAACGATCCGGACATGGATAATGATGAGTTATCCGATTACGATGAAGTAATCACCTACATTACTGACCCAAACGACAATGATAGTGATGATGATGGTATTTTAGATGGTGAAGAAGTTATTACGGGTGCTGACGGCTATATCACTGATCCGAACGATAATGATAGTGATAACGATGGTCTACTTGATGGTGCTGAAGTTAATACCTATAGTACGGATCCAAATGATGATAATAGCGATGATGATGGTATTTTAGATGGTGAAGAAGTTATTGCAGGTTCAGATGGATATATCACCGATCCGAATGATGATGATAGCGATGATGATGGATTATTAGATGGACATGAAACTATTTCCTATCAAACTAATCCACTGAGTAATGACACTGATAATGATGATCTACCCGATGCTTGGGAAATTAGATATCTATTAAATGCATCAAAGGCAAACAAGGAAGAAGATCCTGATGCGGATGGTTTGAATAACTATGAAGAATTCTTAAATGGGACTGATCCTAGAAAAGAAGATACGGATGGAGACGGATATAGTGATGGAGCTGAAGTGAACCAAGGGACTGACCCTTTAGATCCTTTTGATTATCCTGAAGAGAAAAGTTTTTGGCAGAGATTAGTAGAGGAAGGATTTCTAATCCCAATAATTGTTGCGGGAACTGCAGTTGGTGTTGGTATTGGATTTGCCATTTTACGAAAGAGGTTCCACAAAGGATCATAGAATTGATAAATTTAAACCAAGAACATACTTAATATAACTCTTTTTTTTTTATAAAAGATAAAAAGAATTTTATAATTCCATAGAGAATAATTTTGAGACTCCATAACGGTTGAATCAAAAAGAAAATCTGCTAAACATCTCCTGGACCTAAGTTTATTCGTTCGTGTATTTTCTCTAATTTCGCAGTAGCACCAAAATATTCTAACCACCAAGTTGCACCAACTTCTGCATATTGTTCAAATTTCTTATTTATCTGTTCTCGATTTCTCCCGATAGTTTTCCCCATAAAAATAACATCAAAAGGAGTATCCAAAGCACGATGTCTTTTTATGAAATTTATTATCTCTCCTAAATCATCTAGGGTTAATTTCCCTCGAAAATTTTCCTTTAATGGAAAGATGCCATCCAATTTACGAGCAGCTCGAATAAAAGGTCCCTTTTTTGGCCATTGTCCAGCACCCCATATTGGAATTCTTGGCTTTTGAACTGGTTTTGGTAAGAATCTCACATTATCAATATCATAATATTCTCCATTATAACTAAAGGATTTACCACTCCAGAGACCCATTAAGATATCAATTCCCTCTTCCAGTTTCTTAGCGCGCACTTTTAAATCAGATTCTTCACCGAAAGCCTCATACTCTACCTCTGGTGGTTCTCCCAAACCTACGCTTAAAATCATTCTCCCTTTAGATAGGTGATCTATTGCAACCGTTTCGCGAGCGAGCTTCCATGGGCGACGACGTGGTAAGGGAGTAATCGTTGTTCCAATACGAATGCGTTCGGTTGAAATTGCCATTGCTGCCAGAGCAACCCAAGGATCAACAATTGGATAAGGGAAATTTCTATCAACCAAAATATGATCCCATATGAAGTATCCATCCCACCCAGCATCTTCTACTTCCTTTGAAAGCTCTGCTAATTTTCTTGCGTAGCCAAATATTGGCCCATAATTTGGAGTATATAAACCATATTTTAATTTCTTAACCATATTTTCACTATATTAATTTAAATAGGGATTTATAAAAAACTTCACCCTATTGATAAAAAGTAAATTATTTTATCATAGATACATAATAAAATCTTTCTACAATACAAGAACACAAATTATAAATTTAGGTAAAGTTAATTTTAGGACATATGACACAAAAATTAAATCTCAAGAATGGCACGATTGAGACAACTATGCTTGGTCCTTTATGGGCTCGAGCAACTTACAGTGAAAAATACCCAGATTTGCTTAATGACCCTAAAGCATCTCAAATTATTAAAAAACTTGATTATGATTTTTCTGGAGTTCAAGAATTTCTTGATGAATGGCGCGGACTTGGTCTTTTAGTTAGAGCCAGGAGTTTTGATAATGCTCTAAAAAAGTATATGGAGAAAAATCCGAATACCACTGTAGTTAATATTGGAGCCGGGTTAGATACAACCTTTTTCCGTGTTGATAATGGTAAGATTAAATGGTATGATTTAGATTTACCCGATGCGATCGAATTTCGCAAACAATTCATACACGAATCGCCCCGGAGTAAATGTATTGCAAAGTCTGCGTTAGATTACAGCTGGTTCGATGATATTAAATTTCACGCTGATAAAGGCATTTTCTTTATAGCAGGAGGATTTGTTTACTATTTTAAAGAAGAGGAGATTTCTACACTTTTTAGAGCAATGGCTGAAAGATTTCCGGGTGGTGAAATTATTTTTGACGCAATATCAAAACTTGCTAAAATAATAATGAATAAAAGGTCAAAAAAAGCGGGTGCTGAAGCGAAACCTTTTTGTTTCAGTGTTGGTAATCCTCTAAAGAAATTTCCGAAATGGTCTGATAAAATTGAAGTGGTTGATTGGTTCACTATATGGGCTCGAGCACCACGTAATCCAAACTGGAGTAAAAAAACCATTAAAATGATTAATATTGCTGAGCGGTTTAAAACGGCAAAGATTGTTCAAGTGAGATTTTTAAAGTAAGTTCATTAAAGGTGGTAATTTCTAAAATTTAGTTGATATGATTAATTTATCAAGAGTAAAAAGAAATCTTAAAGAACTTTCTTTCCCTCGCCGTTATGGCACAAATTCAGAGAAGTTAGCATTTGAAAAGATTAAACAAAAAATTGAGAAACTAGGGTTGAAAACCGAAAGCTACTCTTTTGTTTTTTCTACTTTTTATTCAAATGTTTTGTTAAAAATTTATGTTATTTTAGTATTTACCATTCTTTTTTTGAAATATATTAACGTCACAGTTGTAATTTTTATTCTATTCTTAGGTATTGTGATTTTTATATCGTTTTTTCTTTTTTTTATTTCAAGAAACCCTGAGAAAATAAAATTTGGTAAAAAACTTAGTTCCCAAAATTTACTCGTTAAATTAAATTCAGAAGCAGAAATGGATAATAAGAAAGAGATGAAAAAGAAATTGATTTTTATTGCACACGTAGATTCAAAAGGTCAGACTTTACCCATTACATATCGAATATTATCTTATTATGTTTGGATTTTATCCATTTTATTCTTAATAATTGTATTTTTTTTAAGATTTCTTCTTCAAACACACTTTTTTTGGCTTTTCCATTCAATAGCAACTATAATAATGATAATAAACTTCATTTCTGGGATTTTAATCCTAATAAATATATCAAATAATAATTCTGATGGAGCATTAGATAATGCAACAGGTATTGCAATAATCCTTGAATTATTACACCATTTTCAAATTGAGAAGATTCAATCTAAAAACTATAGTTTCTGGTTTTTATTTACTGGAGCTGAAGAAGTTGGAACGATGGGTGCTAGATTTTTCCTAAACAGTCTTCAGAAATATGACAAGAATGAATTTATCATAATTAATTTTGATGCAATTGGTAAAGGAATTGATTTATTCAAATTTGGTGTGGAGAAAAATGATTTTCTTAAATTTATTAATTTAATTTTTAAATCTGCAAGAGATTATAATTTAAAAATTAAAAAAGGACAAAAAATAATAGGAGTTCATAGTGATGGATGGATTTCTGCGAAAAAAGGATTTAATGGTATAGGTTTTGGTGATATCAGTGTTTATAAATA
>JAHLWH010000155.1 GCA_019058015.1 Promethearchaeota archaeon
AAAAATCTCGCAAAATAGAGTCAATGAATTAATTGAAACAGGTGCAAATATAATCGTTACGGCTTGCCCACTTTGTGAATTAGGATTAGAAAAAGGAATTGACGAGAATAATAAAAAGAAAATTAAAATAATAGACTTAACTGAATTAATTGTAAAAGTTATATAAATTTCAAAAGAAAATATAAAAATGTGATAAAAATGGATACATATATTTTATGCCTTGATATTGGCACAACTAATATAAAAGCTTTCCTTTTTGATAAAAATGGTGAAATTTTTGCTCAAGCTAAAAGAAAACCTAAGTATATTATGGAAAAAAAAGGGCAAGTAGAGCAGGATCCAAAAGAAATCTGGGAATTAAGCAAACAAGTTATGGAAGAAGTTATAAAATCAAATAATTTAAGTCCCGAGAATATAGCAGCAATTGGTATTACTACTCAGAGAGCTTCCTTTCTTTTCTGGGACAAAAATACTGGAAAAGTTTATTCTAATATTATCACTTGGCAAGATAAACGATGTGCATTATATACTGAGAAAAAAAATAAAGGTTTCTATTTTAGATTTTTACGAGGTATAACAAAATTTATCTATTTATTTTCGCGGAGTATTAGGTTATTAACTTTTTCAACAATAAAATTCACTACTGACCATACATCTATGAGAACTGGATATTTTCTCGAAACTCATCCAGAAGTTAAAGAATTAATTAGTAATCCCAAGACTAACATAATATGGGGTACAATAGATACTTGGATTTTATGGAATTTAACCGAAGGAAGAGTTCATGCTACAGATTATACAAATGCTCATACAGGCTTGTTAGATCCTTTTAAATTAGTATGGAATCCTTTATATTTAAAACCGCTTGGAATTCCAGAATATATATTACCAGAAATTAGAGATACTAGAGGAGATTTCGGAAAAACAAAAATTTTTGGCGGCGAAATACCCATTACATGTTTAATTGGAGATCAAATGGCTAGTTTATTCGGACAGTGCTGTTTTAACGAAGGATCAATGAAAGTTACAAATGGTACGGGCTCATTTGTAGATCTTAATACAGGACAAAAATGTTGTGCTTCAAAAAGAAAATTATACCCATTAATTGCTTGGCATATCAATGAACAAACTACTTATATGACGGAAGGAATGTCTCATAACGCAGGTAATATCATAGATTGGTTGCAGAATGAACTGGGACTATATAATGATCCCTCCGAAACAGAAAAAATGGCATTAAGTGTGGATTCAACAGATGGTGTTTATTTTTTACCAACATTTACAACAGGCCTATCTTTTCCTTATTGGTCTGAAACCAAGGGTAATATTTTTGGTATAAATCTTGGTACAAAAAAAGAACACATAATTCGTGCTGTTTTAGAAGGATTTTGTTTTCGAATAAAGGACATCGTTGAAGGAATTATTAAAGACACAAAAATTCAAATAGAAAAAATAAAAGCTGATGGGGGAGTATCTCAAAATAAATTTCTTCTTCAGTTTTTAAGCGATATATTAGAAATGGATGTTGAACATACAGGTAACCATGAAACTACTGCATTAGGTGCTACTTTTATGGCTGGATTAGCAGTTGGGTTTTGGAAGTCTGAAGATGAACTCCTACAGATTAGAAAAGTAGAAAAGACCTATAAACCTCAGATGACAGAAGAAGAACGTAGTAAGAAATATACATGTTGGAAGGATATAGTGAAAAGATCTCTTAATTATGAAAATTTTTAAAAATTTTAATTTTTTTTTCTAAAATAATTTAGAATAATTACCAAAAAATGAGTAAATTTTAATCAGCTTTTAATTTCATTTTAATATCTTTTCTCCAAAAAAAAAACCGAAATAATAGTAATTATTTTTAAAATTATTGTTTTGCTCACATTTTAAAACTATTTACGATTTTAATCCATGATTTCAATAAAATATTTTTAATATCAAATATTTTTTATAATAGAATTGAAAAAAGAAAAGAAGAAGTTATGCCATTCTTTCGAAATAAGGATTCTCTAAGCATTTATTTTGAGGATATCAATGACGATCCTAAGAATTTCCCCATTATACTTTTACACGGCCAAGCTTCTTCTGTTATTTTCTTCAAACATCAAATCTCATTTCTAAAGAAAAAAAAATTCCGGTCAATTTGTATAGATCCCATAGGTTTAGGACGTAGTTTTAAGCCAATTAGCATAAATCTAAAGGATCATTTAAGGGAAACTTATATAAGAGACATTGAAGATTTATTAAAACATTTAAAAATTAATAACAAATTTGGTATTTTAGCCCATTCTTTAGTTGGTGGCATGATAGCTCAAATTTTCACTAAAAAACATCCTGATAAAGTTAAATTCTTAATTCTTTTAAACTCTGGAGATTTAATGATTGATAACGACATCCGAAGTTCATTTTGGAATGTTTTACCTTACCATGTCAGAATTAATTTCCTCCAGATTGTAGAAAATTCTCTTGATGACGTTTTAAACCGCACAATCCCATTTATAAAGCTAGCTTTTACGGAAGATCCTGTTTATAAAGATTACAGTGACCAAGAATTGGAGGAAATCATCGAAGAAGAAATATTCAATATGGTAAAAGAAGCAAAAAGCTTTGATCCTTCTGACATTAAATGTCCTACGTTGATTGTGAGTGGGATGTTAGATAATTACAGTCCTTTGACTTTTTCTGAAAGGTTAGCAGAAAAGATACCTAATTCTGAATTGATTGCAGTAGAATTTGCTGGGCATCTTGCTCCATCACAAATCTATGAAGAGATAAATGGTCATATTGGCAATTTTCTTAAAAAAATAGACTAATAATAAATTTTTTTAAATATTATTTTTTGTGTTTATTATGAATTTAGAAAAAAGCAGTATTATTTTTAATGATAGTCTTCAAACAATTTCTTTTTTAAAAAAAGAGGTCGAAAAATTTGTAAAAGAAAGAAAATGGAATAAATACCATACTCCAAAAGAATTAGCACAAGCAATATCCATTGAAAGTGCAGAATTATTAGAACTCTTTCTTTTTAAAAGCCCCTCTCTAGAAGAAATCTTGAATAATTCCGATTTTTTTTCAAAGATATCTGAAGAATTTGCTGATATCTTCATTTATCTTCTTAGTTTTGCAAATGCAATTAATTTAGATATCTCTTCTGCTTTTCAAAAAAAAATGGAAAAAAATCGCAAAAAATATCCGTTAAGTGAGTTTTCTAATGGTACATATAAAAAAAAAGAGTCTTTTAAATAATTACCACTTGATTAATAATCTACCTTTTAAGGCATAACAAATAAAATATGAATGAAATGATCGATGACATCTTATATGAACAAATTAGATACACTCTAAAAGAAACTAATTTTCCAAAATTAGGGAAAAAGTATCAAGGAAAGGTGAGAGATAATTATTCTAAAGAAGGTATTAGAATTATTATCGCTACTGATAGGTTGTCATCCTTTGACCGAGTTATCACTACTATTCCATTTAAGGGACAAATTTTAAATCAGCTCTCATCATTTTGGTTCGAAAAATCAAAAAATATAGCAAGAAATCATTTAATTTCTGTTCCGGATCCTAATGTTTCAGTTGTTCATGAATGCAAGACAGTTCCAATAGAAATGGTGATTCGTGGTTATATTACTGGAAGCTTGTGGCGTGCTTATCAAAAAGGAGAAAAATTCTCTGGGATTGAATTTCCAAAAGGATTAAGAAAGAATCAAAAATTTGATGAACCAATAATTACACCCTCAACTAAAGAAATACATGGTCATGATATATCTCTCTCTAAAAAGGAAATTTTAGATAAAAATTTGGTCTCAAAATCCATTTATGAACAGATGGAAGAAGATACCATTAAATTATTTGAATTTGGGCAAAATTTCAGTAAAAAAAATAATCTAATATTAGTAGACACAAAGTATGAATTTGGATTAAAGGATGATGAGCTTTTAGTTATTGATGAGATTCATACACCTGATTCATCAAGATTTTGGATTGCTGATACATATGAAGAATTATTTGGTAAATCTGAGGAACCTGAAATTCTTGATAAAGAATTTTTTAGAGGTTGGCTTATGGAAACATTTCCGGAGATATTTCCTAACATTAAGCCAGATGAAAAAATCCCTGAAATTCCAGACAGGATAAAAATAAAGTTAGCTAAACGTTATATTAACAATTTCGAAAGAATAATTGGGGTGCAATTTAATCCTGATACTAAAAAGGATCCTATTGAACGAATTAAAGATAATTTAAAAAATGCTGGTTATTTATAATTTTTAGATGAAAAAACTATTGAATTGATAAGAATCTTGATTGGGATCATTCTGGAATTTCTTTTTTTTAATTAAATCTTTCAAATAATTAAAGATTTTTGTCGTTGTAAGATGCTCTTTAAAATCATTTTATTTTTCCTTTAATAAAAACTAATAAAAATTAATAAAAAGTATTGAGTATATTTTTAATTATCAGAATCTTGAAAATTTTCATAAAAAAATAGAATATCATGGAATATATTGTAGAAGTAGTATTAGAAAATAAGCCAGCTGCACGGGATCCAGTGGGTTCCACTATTCAGAAAGATCTGATGGCTAAGCAAGGATATGATATGGTTTCAAATGTCAGAACAGGGCAATATTTAAGGATTTATGTAAAAGCCGAAAATGAGCAATTGGCAGAAAAACTCGTGGAAAAAATGTGTAATGATCTCAGGATTTTTAATCCAGTGACCCAAAATCTAACAGTTCTAAGTGTTAAAAAGAAAAATTAAAAAATATTTTTAAAAAAATGAATATAAGAATTGCTGTTATCCAATTCCCAGGATCAAATTGCGATCGTGATGCAACTCATGTATTAAACAATGTTATTGGCATCCAAGCGGATTTGATTTGGCACACTAATTTTAAAGAAAGAAAATATGATGGTTGTATTCTTCCAGGTGGTTTTTCTTTCGGGGATTATTTACGTGGCGGAATTATAGCAGCTCATAGTCCTGCTGTAAAGGAAGCTGAAATAATGCTTAAAGATGGACGTCCTGTATTAGGGATTTGCAATGGTTTTCAAATTCTTACAGAAGCTGAATTTTTACCTGGTGCACTTTTAAGAAATAATACTTTAAAATTTGAATGTAAGTGGGTTCATATAAGGGTTGAAAATAATGAAACGGCATTTTCAAATCAAATGAAAAAAAAAGAGATAATGGATATTCCCATTGCTCATAGTGAAGGCAGATACTTTTACGATAATTTAAAAGAATTATATGATAATGATCAAATCGTTTTTAAATATGTTTCAAAGGAGGGGCTTCTTAATGAAGAATCAAATCCAAATGGCTCATTCGATAACATTGCTGGAGTTTGCAATTTAGAACGAAACTGTGTTGGCTTAATGCCTCATCCTGAAAGAGCTTCAGAGGAAATCTTAAGCCCATTTAAGAATACTCATGGGATAAAATTATTTAATTCAATGGTCAATTTTATAAAATCTAAAGTGATTTAATCATATGCCCATAGTTGAGAATGAAGGAGAAACGGTTGAGGTTGATTTAACAGAAGAAGAGATAAAAAAGATTAAATCACTTCTTGGAAGAGACCCATATATTACAGAATGGGGTATGTTTGATGTAATGGGAAGTGAGCATTGTTCTTATAAATCTTCTCGCCCTAAATTAAAATTATTTGAGCCTGCAGAAGAGAATTATGATTATGTTTTAGCGGGTCCCGGACAAGATGCTGGTGTTGTTGATATTGGTGACGATTATTGCATAGCATTTCGAATTGAATCTCATAATCATCCTTCTGCAATAGAGCCATATCATGGTGCAGCTACGGGTATTGGGGGCATAATTAGAGATATTTTATGTATGGGTATGCGCCCAATAGCATTATTAGATCCACTTCGATTTGGAAGATTAAAAAATAATTCTCATTCTCAATGGCTACTAAAATATGTTGTAAAGGGAATTGCAGATTATGGAAATTGTACTGGAATTCCTACAATTGGTGGAGAAGTTGAATTTGACCATAGTTTTGAAAATAATTGCTTAGTAAATGTAGCATGTATTGGTGTTGGTAAAGTTGAAGATTTGGCTCCAAGTAGAGCATCAAAACCTGGAGATTATGCTGTATTAATGGGAAATTCAACTGGGAGAGATGGTATTCATGGAGTTACTTTTGCTTCCAGAACTTTAACAGAACAAAGTGAATCAGATCGACCAGCGGTTCAAATTGCAGATCCTTTTAGTAAAAAATTAATTATTGAGGCAACGGTTGAGGCGGTTAAGACTGGATATATAAGAGGATTAAAAGATTTGGGAGGTGGGGGACTTTCTTGTGCTTCAAGTGAGTTAACGGGAGATGGAGGTACTGGGATAGAATTTGATGTCAATAAAGTTTTTACTCGTGAACCAAACATGACTCCATTTGAGATAATGCTTTCAGAATCTCAAGAAAGAATGATGTTTATTGTAAAAGCTGAAGGCTTAGAGACTATTCTTGAAATATTTAAAAAATATGAAACCCCTTATGCTGTATTAGGAAAAATTAATAATTCAAAACTATTAAGAGTTAAAAATGCGGATAAGATAGTAGTTGAACTAGATCCCACTCTATTATCAGATTTTCCTGTTATTATTAGAGAAGAGAAACGCCCAGAGTTTCTGAATGATTTAATTAATCAGAAAACTCCTGAAAGGACATTAAAATTTGATGGGATAATATATCGGTTAATTGCATCCGAAAATATTTGTAGTAAAGAATGGATTTATAGACAATACGATCATGAAGTAGGCGTACGATCAGTAGTAAAATGTGGAGATGGAGATTCGGGCGTATTAAGAATAATTGGAACAAATAAATTTATATCTGGTAGCGCTGGGTGTAATTCTAAACATTGTTTTCTCGATCCGTATGAAGGAGCAAAAGGTGCAGTAGTCGAAATTGGATGTAATATTGTTTCTAATGGCTTAAAACCTATTGCAATGGTTAATTGCTGTAATTTTGGCAATCCTGAGAAGCCAACATCTTTTTGGTATTTCTCTGAATGTGTTAAAGGTATGGCAGATAGCATAAAATTTTTTAATATCCCTTGTGTTGGGGGAAATGTTTCTTTTTATAATGAGGATGAAGTTCTTCAAAAAGTAATTAAACCAACACCTATTATCATGCTTTTAGGGTATATTGAAGGTCAAGAAAATATAATCACATTACCTTTTAAAAAAGCAGGAAATCCAATCTTTTTAATTGGAGAAACAAAAAATGAATTAGGGGGTTCGGAATATCATTCAGTTATTTACAATATTGAAGGAGGCACTCCACCAAAAGTCAATCTCGATTCCACTAAAAGAACTTGGGACTTTCTATTGGAAGTCAATAAAAAAGGCTATATTAGATCTGTTCATGATGTTAATAAGGGTGGATTTTTAATTACTATTTTAGAAATGAGTTTTCCAAATGAATTAGGAGCTGATCTAAATCTTTATGATTGTTTTGATAAAGATTTAACTTCCGAACAATTTTTATTTAGTGAGTCGGTTGGAAGATTCATAATAGAAGTAGACGCTGATAAAATAAAAGAATTTATAGCATTAATTGAAAAGAATAAACTCTATTTTAAAGAAATTGGAGTCATTATTGAAGAAATGCAAATTAAGATTAAAAGACTTGAAGAAAATTTTAATTTAGATATTATGATAGCAAAAAATTTATTCAATTCAACATTACCTAGAATCATGGAAGGAGATATGTGATGGGTGGTCTTTTTGGAGTCTTTTCAAATAGTGATTGTATAGAGGATCTTTTTTACGGGACTGATTATCATTCCCATTTAGGAACCAGAAGAGGCGGATTGACCGTAAAAAACTCTGGTGGATTTCAAAGATATATTAAGGATATCACAACAACTCAATTCAGGTCGAAATTCGAGGATGATATCAAGAAAATGCACGGAAATAAAGGTATCGGAGTGATCAGTGATTATGATGATCAACCCTTGATAATCGGCTCACGTTTAGGCGTATTCGCCATTGCTACAGTTGGTAGAATTAACAATTTGGAAAAGCTAGCAGAAGAAGTATTAAAGAATGGATCACATTTCTCAGAAATGCATGGAGGGGAAATCAACCCCACGGAAATGGTCGCAACTATAATTAGCCAAGGTTCTACCTATGAAGAAGGAATTCAGAAAGTCCTCGATATGATTGATGGTTCTTGTACTATGCTTATATTAACGGATGAAGGTATTTATGCGGTACGAGATAAACTTGGTAGAACACCTCTCATTATAGGAGAAAAATTAGGATCTTATGCCGTTGCAATGGAAACTTGTGCATTCCCAAATATCGAGTATAAAATAACAAAATACCTTGGACCAGGTGAAGTAATTTTCATAAGTGAGAAAGGTCTTGAACAGAAAATCGCACCTGGTGACCGGATGCAAATTTGTGCTTTCTTATGGGTATATTATGGATATCCAGCATCTAATTATGAGGGTATTAATGTTGAAGTTGTTCGTTACAAATGCGGTTCTTACTTGGCAAAGAAAGATGATGTGGAAATTGATCTCGTAGCGGGTATCCCGGATTCTGGAACACCGCATGGCTTGGGTTATGCTAGTGAAGCAAAAACTCCTTTCTCACGACCATTTGTAAAATACACCCCAACCTGGCCACGGAGTTTCATGCCTCAAGATCAATCCATTAGAGAACTCGTTGCGAAGATGAAACTCATCCCGATTAAAGAACTCATTGATGGTAAGCGTCTACTTTTCTGTGAAGACTCAATCGTGAGAGGAACGCAACTTAGAGATACAATTCAAAGGCTGTACAATTCTGGGGCTAAGGAAGTTCACATGCGACCAGCATGCCCTCCGCTTATTTATAGCTGCAAATTCCTTAATTTCTCCCGCTCTCGTTCTGAATTAGATTTAGCAGGACGCTGGGGCATAAGAGAACTAATTGGAAAGGATATCGACGATCCTGCCGAATATATCGACCCTGAGTCTGATAATTATAAAGCCATGGTTGATGTTATACGTAAAAGGTTGCAGTTGACAACGTTAAAATACCAGAGACTTGAAGACCTAGTTAAAGCTATTGGTCTACCCAAGGAAAAACTGTGTACGTATTGCTGGGATGGCGTAGAATAGTTGTTAAAGAATTCCAAGCATTAACTGAAAATTTTGATATTCCATCAAAAAAATTGGAGTTATTATTAATTAAAAAGAAATTTAAGTTAAGATTCTTAATGAAATTTTTAATTTGGATATTATCAACACAAAAAATTTATACTATTCAACATTTCCTAGAATAATGGAAGAAGCAAATTCGAAAATATGAGTAGTTTAAATTATTATTCAAATTGTTTTAAAAATTGCAACTCTTGTTCAAAAGATAATTTTTTTAATAAAGATTTTAATACAAAACTTCTTTATTCCTCTCCCTTAATGATTAATAAACCTCGAGATCATTGCGGAGTTTTCGGTATTTCAACACCAGATATGGAATATAACATTGCTCATGAGTTATATTTAGGGCTAATGGGTGTTCAACATAGAGGTCAAGAAGCAGTTGGCATCTCTATTGTAAATGGACATAATAAAATTCATTCTTATAAAAGTCGTGGATTGGCTGCGCAATCTTTAAATCAGGAACTTTTAAAACAATATTGGGGAAATGCTGGAATCGGTCATGTGAGATATGGCACAACTGAAACTTCGAATATTCTTTTTGCTCAGCCGTACCAATTTTGTTCTAACCAGATTGAATATTCTTTTGGTTTCAATGGCACTATTGCAAACTATATGAAATTAAAGAAGCAATTAGGTGAAAAAGGAATAATAATCAATAGTAATAGTGATACTGAAGTAGTTGCAAATTTATTTGCTTCTTTAAGTATTGGTACTAAAGATTGGATTGAAATCTTTAGAATTGCTGCAAAATTTCTCGATGGATCTTATTCTCTCACTTTATTAACGCCAGAGGGCGATATTTATGCTGTAAGAGATCCGTATGGATTTAAACCTTTATGTTATGGAGTAGTTGATGATGATAATCGAATTAAAAATGTTGTAGCATCAGAAAGTTGCGCAATAGATGCTGTTAATGGCAAATTAATTGATGATGTAAAACCAGGACAAATTGTTCATTTTGAACCTACAGGTAATATTAATAAGGAAACCTTTGCGAATTCAAAAAGAACAGCATTATGCCAATTTGAATTTGTTTATTTCGCACGACCTGATTCGATAGTTGATGGAGTTCCTGTAAATAAAGCAAGAGAAAATTTAGGCATAAATTTAGCAAAAGAACACCCTTGTGATTTATATAATACTATTATTGTTCCAGTTCCTGATTCTGGGAGAAGTGCTGCATCAGGATATGCTAAAGAATCTGGATTTCCTTATGAAGAAGGTTTAATGAAGAATAGATATGTTTGGCGAACTTTTATTATGCCTGGTCAAAAGAATCGTGAGAACGCAGTTTCTGAGAAATTAAACCCCATTAGATCAATCATAAGTGGAAAAAACGTAGTCTTAGTTGATGATTCCATTGTAAGAGGGACAACAATGGCTCAAATAGTATCACTTCTTAGAAAAGGCGGAGCAAAATCAGTTCATGTGCGAATCTCCGCACCGCCAATAAAAGCAGCATGTTATATGGGGATTGATTTTCCTTCTTCCTCTGAGCTATTGGCTGGACGGATGGAACTTATAGATAAAGATAATTGGATAGATCTTGTTCGACAAAAAATTGGAGCCGACTCATTAAATTATCAAAGTATTGATGGTCTGGTAAGAGCAATAGGATTAAGGAAGAATCAACTTTGTTTAGCATGTTTAAATGAAGAATATGTAATTAAGAGTGCTTCAGAATTGCAAAATTTAGAGAAATACTTTGTGAGATCGCGTGATCGGATATAAAGATAATTCATTATATTAATTTAAAAATAATTGGAAAAAAAATATAAATTATCCATCTATTTAATAATTAGGACTAATAAAAATTAAGTCTGGGTTGAGTTTGGTTATGAGTTTCATAATGGTAAGAGTATGTCATAGATGTAAGGAATATGTAGTTATTAACCCATCTAACCCATCTAATCAACAAATAATTAAGAAATTTGAATTAAAACATACAAGACATGCAATTGTATCGCTCTCAATTTCGGAAGTAAAAGGCTATTATGAAAATGTCGGAAAAAAATTATTAGAAGAACAATAACTCTTTTTCTTTTAAGTTTTTTTTGATTTTTAATAAACTCAATTCGATATTATCTAGATAATATCCTATTTTTAATTTGATATTATAGGAGTTTATATTAAAAAAATATGTAGGTGTAGTTAAAAAAAGTGAAGCTAATAACGGTTCATGTTCCAGAAATTTATATACGTGGAATTGAAGAATTGGTAAACTCTAACGTTTATCCAAATAGATCAGAAGTTATCCGTGTAGCAATTAGAGATTTACTGAAAAGTGAATTAGGATCCCTAGTTGCTATTTCCTCACAATAATCTCTTATTTTTTTTATTGTTTTAGGCGTTGCTAAATAAATTTAACTTAATAATAAAAATATGCAAATAGATTTCTAAATATTAAATATATCTTTATCTTGTTATAAATGTTATTTAGAGTGAAAAAATTTTCAGAAAAGCTTCTACTTCCTTTAGGTACAAAGTTATCAAAGATTTCAGCAAATTACATTAGTATTTGTGGTTTTATTTCTGCAATTTTAGTATTTATAGGATTCTCTTTTAAATGGATTTTATTAGATATTATATTTCTCTGTTTTATCTTTTTAATTGATCAACTAGACGGTGTAATCGCTCGACTCCAAGGAGCTACAAAATTCGGAGGATTTTTAGATTCAACATTAGATCGATATTCAGATATATTGATCTTTGTTGGAATTATACTTGGAGAATATACTGAGATAATAATTGGATTTATTGTTATTTTCGGTGCATTCTTAACCTCGTATACTAGAGCGAAAATAGAAGCTCTGGGTATTGTAAGTTTAAGTGGTGTGGGGTTATTGGAACGGACAGACAGGATTCCAATACTTATTATTGGAACAATAATACAAATCTGGATCCCATTTGCTATTTGGTGGACAATGGTAATATTAGCAATTGGAACTCACCTAACTGCAATTCAACGATTTATTTTTGCATATAAAAATTTATCTCATAAATCAGAGTAGATTTTTAAATGTATCTCCTTTATTACATTTTATCTTTTAAAGTATCTATTACCTTTAAGATTTTTTCTCGAAACCAATGTTCGTCTGGTTCCTTGTGTTGAGTACTAATAAAATTTATTACGGAAGAAAACAATGGAAAGTAAAAATTTGTTATGGAATACTTAATTCTATCGAGTTCAAAAGGGATTTTTCCGTTTTCATCATAATAATTCTTTGAAAAACTACAGTTCAATGTGTTTATATTATTTCTCCATTGATGACCTAAAATTCTATAAATATTAACATCATTTTTAATCTTCCGTAAGGGTTGTACCAATTCAATCTGATGCTTTTTTAATAAGGATTTGTACAAATCTAAAATCTCAGAAATTTGATTCAACTTTTCAACGGAATTATGAGACTCCCTTTCACCTGTTATGATTTTTTGAATATTATAAAAATTTGCTATAGGAATTCTCATCATATGAAGAAATAAATGACATGCTGGACATGGGGTAAAATATCCGAAATATTTTTGAACTATAGCAATATTTTGTAAAATTAATTGTTCAAATAAATTTCCGACATCGAGATAAATAAAGGGCATGAAATCTAATTTTTTTGATAAATACAACTTTACTAGATAATCGAAATTTTCCCATGGTTCATTTTTATTACCATATAAAACCCGATGATACAAACTAATTCCTAGCAATGACTTTACTTCGTTCTCCTTAAATAATTGAATCACTGCAGCAATACTGTCTTTTCCTGCAATTTCGGCAATAAATCGATTTGAATTAACATCAAGTAGAATTGGAGGATTTTTAAAGAAATCTACATATTTTATTATTTGTATTTTAGTGGGTATGTTGATGCACCATAAATTAGGCTATAACAAAAATTTTTGTTAATTTAATAGTTAATTCCTAGTCAAAAATATTTTTTGATTTTCTATTTATTTATAAATTAATAATTATTTATTTTCAAAATAAATTAATAAATACTTAAAAAATCAAGAAAATGTTATAAAGGTGAGATAAATAAATGGCATTTTTGAGTGTAAATAAATTAGCATTAGAGATTGTAAAAAAAGTTATTTCAAAAAAGGAAATATTGAATATTTCAGTTGAAACTTTGTCAAATGGCGCCACAGTATTAGATTTTAGTAAAGGATCTTATGGGGCTGGTAAATTCTTATCTGAAATTTGTCTAGGAGGTCTTGGAATTGTCAAATTTACAAATTATATGCTGGATAAACATTATATTCCTGCTGTTACTGTCAATACTTCTGAGCCAATAATTTCTTGCATGGCATCTCAATTCGCAGGGTGGAATGTAAAACTAAAAAAAGAAGTGGAAATTGATGGTGAAATCAAAAAGAAGAAGGTTTTTGAATCTTTAGGTTCTGGTCCCGCTAGAGCGCTGTCACGAGTTGAAAAAGATTTATATGAAGAATTGGGGTATAAAGATGATGCCGATTGTGCAATTTTAGTATTTGAAACAGCAAAATTACCCAATGAGGAAGTAATGGAATTAATAGCTAAAAAATGCGGAGTAAGCCCCAGTAATGCTTATGCATGTTGCGCACCCACAGCATGTTTGTGTGGCTCAATTCAAATAGCATCAAGAATTGTAGAAACGGGTATTCATAAACTGCATGAGTTACATTTTCCGTTAGATGTGATTAAATATGGTTTTGGAACGACCACAATTGCCCCAATTGCAAAAGATGATTTAAAAGCAATGGGAGTTACTAACGACTCATTAATTGCAACTGGAAGTGTATATTATACAATTGAAGCTGACAAAGAAAAACAAGAAGAATTGTGGGAACTTGTTAAAAAAGCACCCTCAAACACATCTTCCAGCTATGGAAAACCTTTCATTGAAACCTTTAAAGAAGTCGACTATAAATTCTATGATATTGACCCAGGACTTTTCGCTCCAGCATTATTTACTGTAAATAATTCAAAAACCGGGAAGATAATATCGGCTGGAGCTATAAATAACGACCTTCTTAAATTATCTTATGGTTTATCTTAAATTTCTATTTTTTATTTTCTTTTTTCCTTTATATTACCCCATAAAATTCTGCTTTGCTCCAATTAGCGTGGTAGTTTCTTCGATAATTGTTGATAACTCCTTTTCACTAGGTTAATTAGTAATAATTTTATCTAATTCATTGAGTTTAGAAAATGATATTGCAGCCAATAAATCCCAGCCTCCATAAATCGGAGAAGCATATGTAATTAACCAATCCTCTCCATACTCGGTTGATCTTAAATCTTTTATTTTATTTACAATTTCTTCTTCTAATCCAATTTTTTTTAACCTAACAAGAACATAAGCACGATAATATAGATTTTTGGATTTTATTTTTGTGGCGTCAAAGTTGTTCTTTGTGCTGGTGAAGGTTGTAGATTCTTCAATTATCTTAGATAGTTCCTCATCAATTTTAAAAAAAGTTTTCAACTTATCTAATTCTTCATGCTTCGAAAAACATATTTCCAATAAAATATCCCAAGATCCAAATATGGGAGTACAATAAAAAACAAACCAGTCTTCATCTTCATCATCTTCTCTTGATTTTAAATTTCTAACTTTCTCCACTACTTTCCATTCTGAACCTATCTCCCGTAGTCTGATAAGAATGTATCCTTTGTAATATCGCATGTTAGTTAATTTTTTTTAAGTTTATTACTATTTATTATTGTTAGTTAAATTATAAAATTTGGCTAATAATGTAATTAATTAGGAGTAATATTGATAGATATGATAAACCGTGAAGAGATAGAAAAATCTATTTGGATTGAAGGGCTTAAAAATGCAATAAAATTTAGGGGTACTGCTCAAAAAAAAGCAGTTATTGGAAAATTGATAGCTTTAAACGGGGAACTTAGTCTAAAATTAAAAGAAATAATGCCACTACTAAATTCAATAATTGAAGAAATCAATAATTTATCATTAAATGCGCAAGAAGAGAAATTATTATCTTTAGACCCAACTGTTTTAGAAAGAATTAAGGAAAAGGTTGAGGAAGTAAAAGAATTACCACCTCTTCCAAATGTTGAGAAATATGAAAAGATTATCATGCGTTTAGCACCTTACCCTAGTGGAGCTCTTCACATTGGTAATGCTCGGATGCTTATTTTGAATGATGAGTATGTAAAAAGATACAATGGAGAACTAATTTTATTTTATGATGATACAATTGGTAGCTCTAAAGCTAAGATAAATGATCCTAAAGCAAAATATATTCTTCCTGAGGCGTATGACTTAATCAAGGAAGGATTGGAATGGTTAGGAGTAAAATATAATAAGGAATATTATAAAAGTGATAGATTGGAAATTTACTATAAATATTGCAAGCAACTGCTTACTGAAAATAATGCATATGTTTGTTTATGTGAAGGTAATGATTTTAGAGAGAACTATAAAAAAACTGGAAAGGAATGTCCTCATCGAAATAATACTCCCGAGAAAAATTTAGAAGGGTGGGAAAAAATGTTAAATGGTGATTATCAAGAGATGACAGCCGTTGTTCGATTGAAAACTGGTATGGATCAGAAAGATCCTGCCTTAAGAGACCAAATTATCATGAGAATATCTGATGCAGAACATCCACGAGTTGGTACTAAATATCGAGTCTGGCCCATGCTTGAATTTTCTTGGGGAATTGATGATTATTTAATTGGAATTACCCACATTTTAAGGGGTTCTGATCTGGTTAAAGAAGATATTATTGAAAAATTCATCTGGGATATATTTAATTGGGAATATTGTGAATTTCTACACTATGGTAGATTAAATTTTCCGGAAAGAAAACTCAGTAAAACACTATCAAGAAATGCCATTTTACAAGGAACTTATAAAGGGTGGTATGATCCAAGAACTTGGAGTATACAATCTCTTAAAAAGCGGGGTATAAAGCCTGAAGCTTTAAGGCGAACATTATTTAATTTAGGATTGTCTCTTTCAGGAATTACATTCTCTGATCAATGGTTATATGCCAAAAACTCTGAATTGATTGATTCTATCTCAAATAGATACTTTTTTGTTAATAATCCCGTATCTTTGATAATAGAGGGTATTCCGTTTGAGGAGATTAAGGCAGAACCACTTTTATTACCAACTAATCCTAAAAAAGGTAAAAGATTAATAAGAAGTAAACTAATAGAAGGTAAATTAAAGGTATATATCTCTAAAAGTGATGCTGACAAATTAAATAAGAATAACCAGATACGTTTAAAAGACTTATTTAATATTAAAATAACTGAAATTTTAAAG